>CALNPU010000031.1 GCA_940588625.1 uncultured Caballeronia sp. | reverse complement strand
CCGCTCATTTGCTCGCCCGGACCATCGAGCGAGTGAGCACTGGGATGAGCTTGCAGGTGCTAGCCTGCAACACGGAAGCGAGTAATCAAGTTGCTCGGCTCAGAAGCGCTTACGACGGCGATGCGGGCGTGATTCCCGTTCGGGGTCGTCGAACCTTCGCAATCTGTTCGGCCATGTTGCGTCCGGCTTGCCGCAATCGAAAACCTGCAACCTCCGATGAAACCGATTTCGTTATTCCTATGTCCACGCGTTTTGACACAGTCTGGGACGAGCCATGCCGCGACTGACCGCGCAAGGCTCCGAGTTATTGCAGCAGTTGCATCGATTCTGCACCCGTCAGTTCGCCGACTACCACTAATCCGTCCACTGAGCAGTACCGTCCTGTGTCATGACAAGCGCATGCGCGGCGGCGAGTATCGAGACAGCGCCAGTTCGCGATCATCCACCGCACGCGCTAGCTAGTGTGATCGCTCCCACGATAGTAGTCGCCACCCCTAGCCCCACTGCTTCACTTCCGTGTTCACTCCCCGCTGCTTGCGTCAACTGCTTCGCAAGCAGTCGCAAGTGCGTGGTGTAAAGCGCCTTCACGTCCGCCGTCGCATGCACCGCATCGCCGGCAAGCGCACAAAGTGCGCATCCGGTCCCTGGATTGTCCGCGTGGCCGGGTTCAGGTAGGCATCGGTAAGCGCTTCCAGCGGCGTCTTCGTTCCCCCGGCATCGGCCGAGCACGACATCACACGTGCCTGGCCTTTGGTCATTGCCTGTTCCAGCGCAGCGACGATCAACGCATCGCGCGATGAAAAATGCGCATAGAACGCGAACGCGCCGTGCGTCAGTCCGCGTCAGTCCCGCACTACGCATGCAATCGGCAACGCCCAGCCCCTGCAGGCCGTGTTTGCGAATCTGCCGTGTGCCCATCTCCAGCACTCGTTGCCTGCTCTGGGCCTTCTGTGCCTGGGAGAAACCCATCTCGATCTCTCGCTTGACAATCTGCATGATGAGAATAATACTAAATTTGTAGATTATATGTTCAACATTCAGATTGATGGCGCATCGATACAGCTGATGCATTCTTTCAAGCCAAGTCGCCACCGGCGGCAACAGCGGTATCGGTTTTGCGACAGCGAAGTTGTTGATTGCCGAAGGCACCGCGTGGCAATCACGGGGCGTGAAGCTCGACGAGGCGGTTTCCGAGCTCGGCGTAAACGTGCTCGCCATTCAGACGGATCTGGACGATCCTGCTGCAATCGACTCAGTGATGAAGCAAGTCAGCGACGCTTACGGTTCGCTCGATATCGTGTTTGCCAATGCGTGGATTTCAGGGCCGACGCCGCTAGGAGGCACCACCGCCGCTGCTTTCGAGGCGATTCTGCGCACCAACCTGACAGCGGTTTTTCTCACTGTTCAGGCAGCGCTGCCGTTGATGTCGACGGGAGGATCGTACTGAATGTTTCGGTCATGCGTGAGCTTGGCCGGGCAGGCACAGCGGCTTATTCGACGTCCAAGGCCGGCATCACCGGCATGGCAAAGGTGTTCGCCGGCGAGCTCGTGCAACGCGGCATTTGCGTGAACACGGTGATCCCCGGCGCCACGCGCACGCCGATCTGGACCCGCGGTGCCCGGGCGGACGCGATGATCGACGGGACGGAAGAAGCGTTCTCGGCGGGCTATTCCAATGGGCCGCTTCGCTGCCGCCGAAGAAGTCGCGCAGGCGGTTGCGTTCCTTGCGTCGGATGGTGTGTCCGGGATCACGGCGGCCGAGATTGTGGTCGATGGCGGTACGATCAGCGGGCTATGGGGCACTCCAGCGCTTCGCTAAAGCTAAGCTTGAACAACCCTGGCGCAACGCGTGCAGGGGCGTGGTTGCGATGTATGCCCGCACGTGGGTACGCTTATCGTGCCCGCAGCATTTCCGATGGCGATTCGCCGAACATCGCCTTGTAGAATCGCGAAACGCCCGAGATGCGCGAAGCCGCAATCGAGGGCAATTTCAGCGCCCTCACGTCCAGAGGCGCCGCGGGCAACGTGTCGCGTGCGCGTTCCAGCCGCAATTGCCGCACATATTGCATGGGACTCACGCCGCGAAACTGCTGAAAAGCCGTCGCGCAACGTGCGAGTCGAGACGCCGGCAGCGTTGGCAATATCGAGTAATTCCAGCGGCTCCCTGCAACGCGCTTCAATGAACGCCTCAGCGTGCTTCACAAAACCGGGTGCACGGGCGAGCGCTTCGAAGCGAAGCTCGACTCCCTATCCCTGCCCACGTAGCCCGTGGCGAACAGATCGATCAGCAAACCTTCAAGATGCGTCGCCACACGCGGATTGCTGCGCGCACTCGCGAGCAATTCGAGCAAACTCGCGACAAGTTGCAATTGCTGCATCCAGCCGCGTAAATCCGAGCTGGCCACCAGCACCATCAAAGCAAAGTCCTGCGCGGCCAGTCCCGCGTGCGCGTTCAGCGCTACGGGATCGGATCGATACGCAGCACAAACTGTTCGCAGCCAGGCGAGAGCAGTGCATCGAGCGCCTGCCCCGGCGCACATAAAACGTCCTGGTCGCGGTTCGCCTGCATGGAACGTCCCATCGTGCGGACGTAAGCGTTGCCGGTCACGCAAAACTATCAGCAGGTAATAACCGTCCACTGTCTTGACGTCCACGCGCATGGCGTCGCCGAAAGCGATCATGCCGAGACCCAGTCCGCCGAGCCTGACGAAATCCATGTGCGAGCGACCGCAGCCCGTGCCCGAGGGTACGAGCGCGTGCGGCTGCATCACGCGCGAGATCAGTTCGCGGGTTTCATCGAGGTCAGTCGATTCGAATAATCGATAGCCCCTCAACGCGTCCGCACGAAAGGCGGCTTGCGACATCGACGGTTCCGGTCGGTGAAAACAATCACGGCGATGCTCAGGAAAATGCTCAGGCACATGGTAATTCACTTCGCCGTTCTGCCCGAGGCCCGTGCCGCGCGCCACCCGCTGCCCGGCGAAAACGTGCCGGAAGTGGCCGGAAGTGGATAGCGGAGCCTGCGCGCAGCCGTTATCGGATAGCCCCGCTATTTTGGCGCTCCAAAAATCGCAGCACACCAATCCCCCACAAAAGGAGAAATCGCCGTGGAAACGAATGCGATGAACGCCCAGGATGTACCGGACGGCGGGACCGAGTTCTCCTTTCGCCCGATGAACCTGCTCGACTCCGATGCGGTAACTTTTCTTCATGACGACGGCTCGCGCGTGCCCTACAAGGTCTTTAGCTCGCAGGCGGTGTACGAGCGCGAGCAGGGGCGGATTTATCGAGGACCCACCTGGAATTTCGTGGCGCTGGAAGCCGAGATCCCGAATCCGGGCGACTTCAAAAGCACTTTCGTTGGCGACACGCCCGTGGTCGTCACGCGCAACGACGACGGCTCGCTGGCGGCGTGGGTCAACCGCTGCGCGCATCGGGGCGCGTCCGTATGCAGGAAGTCCCGTGGCAACGCAAGCTCGCACACGTGCGTGTACCACCAGTGGAGTTTCGACAAGAGCGGCAACTTGCTGGGCGTCCCATTCCGGCGCGGCCAGAAAGGCATGACCGGCATGCCCGCCGATTTCAATCCGAAGAATCACAGCTTGAGAAAGCTTCGCGTGGAGAGTTATCGCGGGTTGGTGTTCGCGACCTTCAGCGAAACGGTCGGTCCCCTGCCTGAGTATCTTGGCGCGGAAATGCGGCCTTGGATCGATCGGATCTTTGAATATCTCCGGCTGTACGCGGCAGTTTTCAAGGTCGAACTGGAAGCTCTATTTCGAGAATGTGAAGGACCCGTATCACGCGAGCATGCTGCATCTGTTTCATACGACGTTCAACATTTTCTGCGTCGGCATGAAGGCGCGTTCCATCCCCGACGTCACCCACGGACTGCACAGCATTATCACCGTGACGAAGACAGGCGAGGACACATCGGCCGCCTACAAGTAGCAGAACATTCGCTCCTTCGACGAAGGCTTCTCGCTTGAAGACGATTCCGTCCTCAGCCTGATTTTCGAATACGAAGAAGACACGACCAATCATATCCAGCCGATCTTTCTGCAACTCGTGATCCAGCAGATCCACAACACGCTGGTCGCGCGCCAGTTGCTGCCAAAGGGCCCAATAGCTTCGAGCTGATCTTCCACTTCTTCGGTTATGCCGACGACACGCCAGAGATGCGCGAGCTGCGTATCAAACAGGCGAACCTGGTGGGACCTGCCGGTTATATATCGATGAAGATACGGAGGCCACGGAACTGGTCCAGGGCAGCACGATCCGCGACGCCGGCGCGACCTCGGTGATCGAGATGTCTCGCGACAATCCGGACCAGCAGAACACGGTCATCACTGAAAGCCTGATCCGCAAGTTCTGGGGCGGTTACCAGAAGCTGATGGGTTATTGAACGTCGAGGAACGAGATCATGGAAGCAATGAAGCTGTGATTCGAACTGCACATGTTGCAGGACCAGTACATCAACAACCTCGACAACGACCGTCTGGAAGCGTGGCCGACGCTCTTTACCGAAGACTGTCTGTACGAGATCGTGCCGAAGGAGAACGCCGACATGGGCCTTCCAATCGGCATCATCTATTGCAACAACCAGAAGATGCTGCGCGATCGCGTGGTGTCGTTGCGCAACGCCAATATCTTCGAGGAACACAGCTACCGGCACATGACGTCCGGACTCTGCGTGATGGCGGAGAAGGACGGCGTGATCGAGACCGAGAGCAATTACGTGGTGATCCAGACGCGCACGAACGGTGAATCGAATGTGTACCAGGCGGGCAAGTATTATACGACAAGGTGAGGTGGTGCGTACCGACGCCGGTTTGCGATACCAGTCAAAGCGCGTGATCTATGACACTTCGCGTGTGCAGACCCTGCTCGCCACACCAATCTGAAGGAGACAAGAATGAACCAGTTGGCTCACACGTGGTTTCCCGTTGGCGCACTCGATGACTTTGAAGAAGGAGAACCGGTCGCTGTTGTTGCGGGTAACAAACCCATCGCGGTCTTCCGGTCTTCCGTTTAGGCAATGAAGTATTCGCGTTGCACGATCTTTGTACGCATGCTCACGCTCGTCTCTCGGAGGGATTTGTTGAGGACGGTTGTGTCGAATGTCCCTTGCATCAGGGGCTCGTCGACATTCGGACGGGTGCGCCGCAATGTGCGCCTATCGTGGAAGCGGTCCGCACGTATCCGGTTCGCATCAACGAGGGCAGCGTCGAGATCCATGTCGAATGAAGCGTATGTGATCGCCGGTGCGGGACACGCCGCGCGGCGTGCGGCCGAAACGCTTCGGCTAGGCGCCGGAGAGCCGCATCCTGATGATCGGCGAGGAGGCCGAACTGCCTTACGACCGGCCGGCGTTGTCGAAGGACGCGTTGCTTGGGGTCGAGGGTGAGCAACGCGTTTTTATTCGCGATGCCGACTGGTAGGTGCAGCAGCGTATCAAGATACAGCTGGGCGTGCGGGTGACCGCGATCAATCGTGAACAGCAATGCGTGTTGTTCAGCGATGGCGCGCGGGTTGGCTATCAGCGTTTGCTGATCGCGACAGGATCGCGGGTGCGGCGTTTTAGCGGACTGGTCGACGAGGGCGTAAAGCTGCACTACGTTCGTACCATTGCCGATGCGCGCGCGTTGCGCGAAGTGCTCGCGCCGGGTGTTCGGGTCGCTGTGCTGGGCGGCGGATTTATCGGGCTCGAAGTGGCGGCGTCGGCGGTATCGCGTGGCTGTGCGGTGACGGTGATTGAGCCCGCAAGCCGCTTGTTGCCGCGTTCAATACCGGCTGAAGTTGGCGCGTTCATGCTCGGGCTGTATCGGCGTCATGGCGTGGATATGCAGCTCGACACTACGCCGCTTGCCATCAACAGACACCCACCGGAGCGATGGTCAAGACTGATCGCGGCGAAGTGCTTGCAGACGTGGTAGTAATCGGCATAGGCGTTGTGCCTAACGTGGAGCTGGCCGCATCGGCGGGATTGCTCGTCGATAAAGGCATTGTGGTCGATCAGCACTGCCGCACCGCCGACCCACTGACCTTTGCGGCGGGCGAAGTGACGAGTCACTTCAACGCGCTGCTGGGGCGGCATGTGCGGGTGGAGTCGTGGCAAGTGGCGGAGAACCAGCCTGCCGTGGTGGCCGCGAACATGCTTGGCGGCGAGGAGCTTTATGCGGAGATGCGGTGGCTTTGATCTGATCAATACTACAATACGACTGCAATCTGCAAACGCTGGGCGTTTTTGCGGCGCATCAATCGGTCTTCAGGCGAGGCGATCCACATGGCGGTTCGTTCTGCATGCTGGTGCTTGGTGCGGACGACAGACTCGAGGCTGCAGTGACGGTGAACTGCGGTCGGGAAGTGGCGGTGTGCCGTCGCTTGATGGCTGCGGGAAAAGTATTGGATCACGCCCTTCTCGCCGATCCGGATACACCGCTTAAAGCTCTGCTCAAATAGAGGCTTGTCTTGACTGGCCGTGCTGGCCAGGCCGGAACGAACGCTTATTCAGAAAGCCTGCGAAGCGCGCGCGTATGATCTACATCTGGAAGTTTCCGGGGCGGTGAAAATGAGTGGCGAATACTCGTTCAGCGCTCACTGCCGCGAACAAACTGGACGTAGAGGAGAAATTCAACGCATGAAGTTCGACACAGTCGTGCTGGGCGCGGGCATCGTAGGTGTATCGATCGCCATTCATTTGCAAAAGCGTGGCCGCTCGGTTGCGCTGGTGGACCGCAAGCGTCCCGGACTCGAAACCTCGTTCGGCAACGCGGGGCTGTTGCAGCGCGAGGGTGTCTATCCCTATGCGCTTCCCCGCGACATCAGCACGCTGATGCACTACGCGTGCAACTCGTCTATCGATGTTCATTACCATCGCGATGCATTGCCCGCGCTCGCGCCCTTTCTCTGGGCATATTGGCGCAATTCCGAACCCGCGCGCCATGCCGCCATCGCGCGTCAGTACGCCACGCTGATTGAGCATTGCGTGACCGAGCACGAGGTCCTCGCGCAGAAAGCTGGCGTTGAGTCGTTGCTGCGGCCAACGGGCTGGATCAAGGTGTTCCACAGTGCCGCCGCGCGGGACGACGAGTTGCGCGACGCCGAGCAGTGGCATCGCGAGTTTGGCGTGCAATACAAGCTCCTCGATTCAGCGAAATTGCAACTCGCCGAACCGCATCTCGACCGCTCGCTGGTGGGCGGTTTGCATTACACGGATGCCGTGTCGGTCACCGATCCGGGTGCGCTGGTCGCGGGTTATGCAGCGTACTTCGAGCGCCTCGGCGGCCGCTTCCTGACTGGCGATGCGACGTCGCTGGCAGCCGACGGCGACGGTTGGCGCGTGGCGACGCAAGACGGTCCGGTCAGTGCGTCGGCGGCGGTGATTGCGTTGGGGCCTTGGGCCAAAGACGTGACGTTGGCATTGGGCTACCGGCTGCCGCTTGCGGTCAAGCGCGGTTACCACATGCATTACGCACCGCAACCCGGGACGGTGCTGAATCATCCCGTGCTGGATGTGGACAACGGTTTCCTGCTCGCGCCAATGGCACGCGGCATTCGGCTGACAACGGGCGTTGAGCTGGCGGATCGCGATGCGCCGAAGACGCCCGTGCAACTCATGCGTGCCGAGCCCGTGGCGCGTACGCTGTTCCCACTGGGCGAGCGGGTGGATGACGAACCGTGGATGGGCGGGCGTCCGTGTACGCCCGACATGATGCCGATCATTGGTCCCGCGCCGCGTCACAAGACCCTGTGGTTTGCGTTCGGACATGCGCATCACGGGTTAACGCTCGGTGCGGTCACCGGCCGGCTGATTGCGTCCATGATGACGGGGGAGGAGCCGTTCGTGGATGTCACGCCATTCAGGGCCGACCGCTTCGAGTCGATTTGAAGCCGCTGGCAATCGCTCACCTTGCTCACCTTGCAATCGAGACCTTGCTCTGAAAATTTGTTGATAGCCCCGTAGAATCGGGGCTGACGCCCAAGCATATGCCGCTCGTTTCGGCCCTGAGCCGAACGTTGAATCCCGACCCTAATCGTGCCAACGCCAATGAACGCTACCGCTACCGAAAACCACGTGAACCAACCCGGGATCTGGCTGATCCGTCATGGTGAAACCGAATGGAGCCTGTCCGGCCAGCACACGGGCCGCACCGATATCCCGTTGACGGACCACGGGCGCGAACAGGCGCGAACGCTGCGGCTGGTGCTCGCGGCGCAGCCCTTCGACCTGGTACTGTGCAGCCCGATGTCCCGTGCTCGTGACACCTGCGCCCAAGCGTCTTGGTGCTCAGGCAGAAGAAGAGCCGCGCTTGAGCGAATGGAACTACGGTATTTATGAAGGCCGTACGACGCACGATATCCGCGCTGAAGATCCTGACTGGGCCGTGTGGACTTCACCGATGCCGGAAGGCGAAAATGTAGAAGCCATCCAGGCGCGTGCAGAGTCCTTGATCGAGCGGCTGCTTGCCACGAAAGGGGGGCAATCGCGCTGTTTTCGCATGCGCATTTCCTGCGTGTTCTAGGCGCCTGCTGGGTGGCCGATTCGGCGGCGCTTGGGGCCCATTTGCTACTCGATACCGCGTCGGTCAGCATGCTTGGTTTCGACCGCGAAACGAGGGCGCTGAAACACTGGAACGTGCGTTATCCGCAATCGTAGACCACGGGCTGAACGTCAGAACAGATCCTCAGGCTGGGTCAATTCATGAGGATCGACGTCGGCTAAGCCCACCGCCATGTCGGTATTCACGAAGCCGGGGCAGATCGCGGTCGCGCGGATGCCGTCATCCCAGCCGGCCCGCCGCACCCGCACCGCATGATTCAACGCGATTACCGCACTTCGACATCTGGTAACCCGCATTCAGATTTCTCACGCGCTCGCCCGATAGCGACGCAATTTGCACGACTCGGGCGTCGCCGGGTTTGCGCAGATGCGGCAATGCGGCCTGGATCAAGCGGAAGGGCGCCTTCACGTTGATATCGAGGGTCTCTTCGACTTGCTCGCTCGTGCCGTCCTCAAGCGTGATGTGCGTGCAGATTCCCGCATTGCTGATCAGGACATCGATACGGCCAAAATGCTCGACGGTCGCGTCGACCCAACGTTGTCCGTTGCGCGGATCGCGTGCTTCATAGGCAAACGTGAATGCGTTGAAGGGCATGCGCGACGCTGAAGGGTCGCGCATGCCGAGTGACAACCGATACCTCGCCGGTGCAATTCGGTGGCCACCGCCAGGCCAATACCGCGATTTGCGCCGGAAATCATCGCTACCTTGTCCATGGTCCGGGTCCTTGCTTAAAAGCTCGCGTCAATAACGATCTTCGTGCCGTCACTGAAACGGCTTAGCCGGAACATGTACGGATCGACGAGCGGCGTGTCGTTCGCGACCAGATCCGCCATCAGCTTTCCCGCGGCCGGGCCGATGCCGAAACCATGCCCTGAAAATCCGGTGCCGATGAAAAGCCCCGGCACGCTTTCAACGCCCGATATTATACGGGAATGGCATTCGGTGTCACATCCATGAGACCCGCCCAGCGCTGCGCGATGCGCGCGCCGCTCAGATGCAGAAAGACCTTCACGAACTCACGCAGGCCGGCATCGGTGTAAGCGGGAATTGGCTCGGGGTCGAGCGTGCGAACATCCAGGCGGTCCGCTGATCGAGCGCCCAATGACGCGGACGATGCAGTTCATCGAAGAAACGCGCGCCCAATCCAATCCGCAATGCGCCCATCTGACTCTTGAGCGCGGGGATATATTGAGGAAACAGGCGGAAGCTGTCAGGCGTGATATCCGTGTAGGTGCGAAAGCCAAACGCAATCGTATAACCGCCATCCGCGCGCTTGCGGAACGCAAATTCCTTGCTACTGTTCACCGTAGCACCGCCTTCAATAGGGGATATCCGTAACACGGAAGCCTTCACCATCAACTGCGGCACGTTGACATCCAGATTCCCGCAGAAGAGCCACGACCATGCACCGCCCGCTACCACCACGCTGACGCGTCCAGCGCTTGTTTCCAGACCGCGCACCGCACAGGACGTGAGGCTTTTCAAGCCGCGCTTGCGCAGTGCATTTGCGATAGCCGGTGCGGCTTTCTGCGGTTCGGCGCAGCCGTCGCCTGGCGTGTACAGGCCGCCCTTGAAGACCTCGTTGCGCCAGGCAGCAAACCGGCCACGGCCTTGGGATCGACTTCACGGGTATCGAATGCATCGTTCCGGCTAATGCGCGCACTTCTCAAGCCATACGCGATGCTCTTTCATTTTCGCATCGTCGTTAGCCATATAAAGGATGCCGCACTGCCTGAAGCCGTTGTCGATGCCAAGCGTACGGCGTACGGTCGAGCGTGCGCCACAGTTTCAGGCTTTCAATACAAACTCGCGCATGTCGCGATACGTGACACGTACCTAGCCCCAGTTACGGCTGGATTGTTCGCCCGCTATATATAACCCTTTTCGCACACTGCAACGCGCAGGCCTTTATCGCTTAGATACAACGCCGTACTCACGCCAATAATCCCGCCGCCGATTACCACGCCATCCACTTCGTCCAGCAGGAGGGTGTCGTCGGTGACGGTCTCGACTGGTGGTCCCATAAGCTTGTTATTCCCCGGCTTTGGTTTAGTTGTGTTGTCGGCCATGCCCGCGCGGGCGGCGGCTGCCTGACGCTTGAGCTGCTTGAGCGTGGTGGCGGTGCTTGCGCTGCCGTAACGTGGATTCGAATGCCGGTTGGTCCAGCGGTCGATATGATTGATCGCATGCGTGAGGGGCACAGTAATCAGCAAGTAGACGAGCCCGGCTGCGACCAGCGGAGACAGGTTGGCCGTGTTCACCGACGTGTTCTGTCCAATCGTGAACAAGTCCCGTTGCGAGGTCAGCAAGCCGAGAAAATACACGAGGCTTGAATCCTTTTCAATCGGAATGAACTGGTTCGCCAGCGCGGGCAGAATGCGCCGGATGCCTTGCGGCATGATCACATGACGCATCGCCGTCCAGTACGTCATGCCCAGCGCCTGACACGCGGAGAGAGCTGCCCTTTGCCCACGCTCTGGATGCCCGAACGAAAGATCTCCGCTATATACGCCGATGAAATCAGCCCAAGCGCCACGATGGCAGGCGGATACGGATTCGGGCCAAACACCGCGAGCCCGACCGGCGCCAGCTCTTGCCCCATGAGCAGGATCACGAGCGCCGCAGGCAGACCGCGAAAGACTTCGACGAACACGCGCGCCGGCGCTTCGAGCCAGCGCATGTGCGACACCACCATCAACACCGGCACCATGCCCGCGATGATACCGAGCAAGGTCGAGAACAGCGACAGCACGAGCATATTGACGAGCCCGGTTTCGAGCAGCGAAGGCAGCGATCCCGTGAGCAACTGCCAGTCGAGGAAGTTCTGCAGGAATGCTTTCATGGCGCTCTCCGGATCATGTCGGCGAAAGGTCAGCTACCGGTTTTCATCTCGTACGGCGGCAGGCTGGCGGGCTTTGGATAACCGGGATGGAACTGTGTGTAGAGCTTCATCCAGGTGCCGTCCGCCATGAGCTCTTTAAGCATTTTGTTGACCGCGGTCTCGAGCTTGATGTTGCCTTTGCGTATCGGAAAACCGGCCGGCAGGTTGATCGCGGAAATATCCAGCCGGTCGGCAAGATTCAACTGCGGGTACTTGCTTTGCAGACCGTCGACAAGCGATTTATCGATGAAGAAACCATCGATATATTTTGAGCGCAGGGAGAGAAAACCTGCGTTCCCGTTAGGGACGCGCACGATCTGTGCGCCCGGCAGGTAGCTGTCCGAATACGTGTCTTCAATCGTACCTTGGACCACGCCAATCCGCTTGTCCTTGACCGACGCTTTGTCGCTCGTGATCGCGCTGTCGGGCAAGGTCGCTACGCTAAGCAGCCCAGTAAGATAACTCTCGGAGAAATCGACCATTTTCAGCCGGTTTGTCGTGATTGATATCGATCCGGCGGCGAGATCGATCTGCTGGTTCGACACGCTCGGCAGCAAACCGCTGAAGTCCTGCGCACGGAAGTCGACGCTCAATCCCAGCTTGGCGCCAATCGCGCGCAGCAGCTCCATGTCGAAGCCGGTCATCTTGCCGTTATCGATGTAGGAGTAGGGCTTGTTGTTGGCGTCCACGCCGGCCATCAGTTTGCCCGGCGCAAGTGTGCCGAAGTCGTCGGCATGCGCGCCGGTCGCGGCCATCAACGAGAGGGAAGCGACGATAGAAACGAGGCTGAAAAAGTGTCGAAACCGCATGATGTTGCTCCAGGGAAACCAGCGATGAGTTGAAAATACGACGGGTCGATGCAGCGTCACTAACAGGCTTGAACACCAACGTCAGGACAACGCGGCGCGCACACGGCCGTTCCAGCAGTCGTCGAGCTGATAGAGCACGGCGCCCACCGGCACGCTCAAGCTGCGCGCGATGCCACCCGGACTCAGCGGAAACGGGCCTTCGCCGAACGCACCGGGCACGGTGTCGAGGCCCGATAGTGTTCTTGCAATGCGCTGCCCGAGGTAACTCATCAAGGCGACGCCATTGCTGTTGCAGCCGAGTGCGTAAAACACGCCGTCGTGCTCGCCGATATGCGCGAGCTTGTCACCGGTCATCGCAACGTATCTCTTTCCATGCATGCGTGATGCGCACGTCGCGCAAGGCGGGCCAGAGCTGCACCATCTTCGCGTGCAGGATGCGAGCCGCCTCACGTTCGCCGACTTCGCGAAACGACGGCCGCGAGCCGAACAGCATGCGCGTGCCGTCGGGCGAAGGGCGCGTATAAAACAGGTTGCGCTTGGAGTCGCTGATCATGCGGCGGCCCGGATTCAATACATCCATGAGTCCCGGCGGCAGCGGTTCCATGGCGATATGATAGCTCGCCACCGGCAGCACGCGACGCGATAAAAAGGGCGACAGGTTTCCCGTATAACCGTTGGTCGCGACCAGCACCCGCTTTGCATCGACCTTGCCGCGCACGGTATGGACAGAGAAGCGCGTGCCGGTCCGTTTAATGCGTTCCACAGCCGCGTGCGAACGCAGGCTTGCGCCGCAACGCCGCGCAAGATCGCGTAGCGCGCGGTGATATTTCGCCGTATGCAGACCACCGTATTCATCTACAACAATGCCGCCGTAGTAGTCCGACCCGACTACCGTGCGTTGCTCGGCACGTTTCACCACGTGCACGGTCACGCCGGTTTTCTCGCGCAGCAGCTCGCCTTGCTAACGTAGCCGCTCGAAATGACCGGGGGTGAACGCGCCGAGAAAGCGGCCTGTTATCTGCTGACCTTGCCGCGGGAACCGCAAGACTAGCTGTCAGGCTTTCAATGCACCCTGACCGTGCCCGCACCCTCGCCCGAAAACGCACGAAGCCGGCGCAGATCGATGGCTTCCATAGTTCCAGGATATTAAAATTGGCGATGGCATGCATGGTAAATCGTGCCGCAATTGCTTATCCTGTTGCCAGTTTCCGAGCGGCGCCGCGCGATCAATCAGACGAGACGCCATACGGAGTGATCGAACGAGACGAATCCAAGTAGGAGCGCATGATGAACAAGGCAATACAAGGCGTACATCACGCCGCCGCAGACGGCTACGCGACAACACTGCGGACACGTACGTGCGCGGCCGGCCCGATTATCCGCCGGAGATTGCGGACTGGTTGCGTGACCAGCTCGGGCTTCGCGCCGGAACGACCATCGTGGATCTCGGCGCGGGCACGGGAAAATTCACCCCGCGTCTGATCAGCACAGGCGCCAAGGTGATCGCAGCCGAACCCGTCGCCGCGATGCTCGGCAAGCTGTCTGCAGCGCTCCCGCAAGTGGAGACGCACGCGGGTACCGCCGATTCAATCCCGCTTCCTGATGCATCGGTGGATGCCGTGGTTTGCGCACAATCATTTCACTGGTTCTCGACCCACGCCGCGCTGGCGGAAATTCTTCGGGTCTTGAAACCGGGTGGCAAGCTCGGCCTGATCTGGAATCTGCGGGACGCCAGTGTGCCGTGGGTTGTACGGCTCGACGTGATCGTGAACAGGGTCCGCTCCACAAGCTTTGTTGCGGCACTGAGCGCCGATGAGCGCGAGAAGATCGATAACGAGGTCCACGCGTTGATCGCGTCCGAACCGCTGCTCGCGGGCAAGGACGTGGTCACGGTTCCTTACGAGACCGCAGGGTTTTATGTCGAGAAGCTCGCACGCTAGGAGGCGGTCAGGGTCGATGAAACTGGACGCGTAAAGGGAGCTCCGTCGGGGTCGTGCCCTGCACGCGTTCGGCATTTCTCTGTCACAGTGGAAAACTGCAGCCAGTTCCACTCACTGACAACCTGATCCTCATGACCCTTCGCAATAACGGCACGCCCCCCCCACGCACTCGAATGTCGCGGCTTGAGCAAGGCATACGGTGCCGGCCGGGCCTCGACTTCACGCTCGATCCCGGGGAGTTCGTCGCGATCATGGGCGACTCGGGCGTTGGCAAGTCGACGCTTTTGAACCTAATTGCGGGCCTCGATCAAGCCGACAGTGGCGACGTGCTGATCGACGGCACGTCAGTTTCCAGTCTCGACGATAACGCCGCCACTCGCCTTCGGCGGCAAAAACTCGGCTTCGTGTTCCAGGCATTTCACGTCCTGCCGCATCTGACGCTAGTTCAAAATGTCGCGCTTCCGCTATTGCTCAACAACATGCCACCGGCTCGCGCGCTCGACTTGCTGGAAGCCGTAGGGCGGACGTGGTGACGACTTCCCACGGCAGCTATCGGGCGGAGAGCTGCAGCGTGTAGCAATCGCTCGCGCGCTTGTGCATCAGCCCACGCTGATCCTGGCCGACGAACCAACCGGCAACGTGGACCCCGAGACCGCGCATGAAGTGCTCTCGTTGTTCCGCGCGGAGATCAAGGCGAACGGCACCGCTGTGATCATGGTTACGCACTCCATGGAGGCCGCCGCCAGCACGGACCGGATACTTGTTCTGAGCGAGCATGGGCTGCATGCTACGCAACCCGCGCAGTCCGCTAGTGAACACCAGTGAGCGGGCGCGTGACCGAACCTCGCAACGCATTGCAGGCGGCCGGCTCCTCGCACGCTGGCTGCTCGGCGCGGAGTGGCGGAGTCATCCGGCTCGCGCAATTGTCGCCATAGCAACCATTGCGCTGGGCGTGGCGCTCGGCTATGCCGTACAACTCACCAACAGTGCGGCATTCAACGGGTTTTCCGCAGCCGCCAAGAGTCTTTCCGGCGAGGCCGACTTGCAGGTCCGCGGCGCGCAGCCCACCTTCGATGAACAGTGGTATCCGCGTCTTGCAACAACACTGGGCGTAGCTTTAGCCAGCCCCGTGCTGGACCTCGACGTGACCTTGCACGGCCAGACCGCCTCGTTGAAAGTGCTTGGCATCGATGTGTTCAGGGCCAGCCGCATCACGCCGGAGCTGATCGGCGTGCCGTCCGCGCAGCGTCCTCTCGCCCGCTGCGCAGCAGTGGCTTCACGTGGTGCCCGGCGAGCACATCGCGCTGCTTAGCGGGAAGTTGATCATGCGCTTTCGGGTGGCCGGCGGTTTGGTCAGGACGCGGCCGGGACAACGCGTCGCGGTGATAGATATTGCCGCTGCCCAGTGGCGTTTAGGACTTGAGGGGAAACTATCGCGCATCGACTTGCAACTGCAACGCGGTGTTAACCGGGAACGCTTCAAGCGCGAATTGCAGGAGCGGCTTGGCAGTCAACTGGTCGTCGCTGAAACGCGCGCCGATGAAAACCGCACCGACTGCCTCTCGCGCGCGTATCGCATCAACATGAACGTGCTCGCGCTGGTCGCACTTTTCACCGGCGCGTTCCTGGTGTTTTCGACCCAGGCGCTAGCGGTCATCCGACGCCGCGCGCAGTTCGCCATGCTTCGTGTTGTATTGGGTTACACGCGCGGCCAGCTTCTCCGCCAGATCCTCGCGGAAGGTGTGCTGCTCGGGGTACTCGGTTCCATGCTCGGCCTTGCACTGCGTTTCTTCGGCAGCGACCTGGGCGGCGGCTACTTTCCTGGCGTGCAGCCTCATGTCAGTTTCGAGCCTGTTGCGAGCGCCATATTTCTTGCGTTGGGTATCGGCGTGTCCGTGCTCGGCAGTCTCGTCCCGGCGCTGGAGGCGGCACGTGCAAGGCCGGCTGCTGCGAGTGAAGAAGGCGCGCTGGCGCGGCTGGCGACGCCCTGGCCGGCAGTGATTTGCCTCGGGGTCGCATACTCGCGCTCTTGCCGCCCTTATTCGATGTCCCCATCCTCGGTTATCTCGCCGTCGCGCTGCTGCTGATTGGCGGTATCGCGTTGATGCCGCGTTGTACGGCCATTGTGTTCACCATGCTCAGCCGATGGCGCACGAAACGCCGTACGCGCGCTGTGACGACGCTGGCGCTGGCACGCCTCGCGAATAGGCATCCATCGCCATGGGCGGGGTTCTGTCGAGTTTTGCACTGATTGTCGCGATGGCCATCATGGTCGCTAGCTTCCGTGTCTCCGTCGATGAATGGCTGACTCACTTGCTGTCAGCCGACCTGTATGTTTGTGTCGCGGCCAATGGCGACACAGCAAGCCTGAGTCCCGGGGAACAAAAAATAATAGCTGCAACGCCGGGTATCAGGCACGCCGAATTCACCCGCACGCGCATCTCACGCTCGACCCCGCGCGCCCGGTGGTAGCCGTGCTCGCGCGCGACATCGACACAGCGGATCCCGGCGCCGCCATGCAGATGACCGGCCCCGTGCTTCCGCCGTCCGACCTGCAGGCTGGCGAGACACCCGACACCCATATGGGTCTCGGAAGCTATGGTCGACTTGTATCAATACAAGCTGGGGCAAAGGCTTAAGTTGTTTATCGGCACGCAGGACGGGACATTCGTCGTGGCCGGCGTGTGGCGCGATTACGTGCGCCAAACGGGCGCGATCACACTGCGGCTCGCCGACTACCGGCGCCTCACGGGAGACGCGGGCGCCACTGACGCCGCCCTCACCGTGGATCGTGGTGCAAGCGTGGAAGGTGTCATCGCCGGCCTGCGCAAACTGCCCTTCGGCGCTGCGATGGAGTTCGCCGAACCCGGTGAGATCCGCGCCCGGACGCTGACAATTTTCGACCGGAGCTTCGCGATGACCTATCTGCTGGAAGCGGTGGCCATTGTGATCGGGCTGTTCGGCGTGGCGGCAACGTTCTCCGCGTACTGCTCCAACTGCTCCAGCAGCGATTCAAGCTGCACTTCGCCCCACGTCCCACGCGTCTTAACGTTGGTCAGCACCTTCTTCAAGTCCCCGACACCCGCCGCCAGGGTCTGCATCTCGCCCAGTCCGCGATGCACCTGCTCCAGCCTGTCCGAAACCAGCTTGAACGATTCGCCAAGCCGTTGCTCTAGCGTCGCATGCAGCTTTTCATCGACGGTACGGCGCATTTCTTCAAGCTTCGCCGCGTTGTTTGCTTCGATATCCTTCAGCTGCGCTTCGAGCGTTGCACGCACTTCGCTCAGACGACGGTCATTCGATTCGGACATCTGCGCGAGTTGCAGCGTGAGCGCATCACCGAAACGCTTCAGCGCCTGGCTTTGTTCGTCGCGTGCGTGCTGGCTCTGCTGCACGTTGCTTTCCGTCAAGGTGATCAGTTGACAGGAGAACGCTTCAAGCTGCGTGTTCTGAACGTTCGCCATGCTCGCGAGTTGTGTTGCGAGTGTCTGCTGGAACTGAGCGAACGCAGTGCCCGCCTCGGTACGCGACGCGCGCGAGGTTTCTGTCACTTCGCCACGCACGTTGCGTTCGAGCCGCTCCTGGGCACGCGCATGCGCCTCACCCATGTCGATGATCCGATCGACCAGCGCCTCGAACTGCTCTGCGACATCTGTCTTGCGCTTCGGCCGCAACAACAGCATCAACGCGATCACCAGCGGATCACGAGGACAGCGACACCCACGCTCAACAGCAACAACATAGTCATTTCTTCAGGACTTCCGGATTGATCGGGTTCGGCGGATTGCCTGCGCGCGGACCTTCGCCCAGCGCGGCGATCAGGTTGTCGGCTGCGATGTTGGTCAGCGTAGCCGTAGGTTTCATGCTTGCCAGTTCAGCCGCGCCGATGGTGTGGCGATTCTCGGCGGTGTACGGGAGTACCAGCACGAGGTGGTCTGCACGCGTGAGCAAGTCAGCCTTCGACACATACTCGGCATTCAGTTCCGCCTCGATCTCCGGCGCGACGCGCGAACGGTTGTGATAAAGTTGTGGTAAATTATGCGTATGTTGAATCTGCGCGCACGCTGGGCAAGCGCCTGGCCGATACGCCCCATGCCAAGCACGCCGAGCGTGGGTCGGTACCGAGAAAAGCGTCGTAGGACCTCGTACCCCACTTGCCCGCGCGCAGGAAGTGTTCGGATTCGGCAATACGGCGCGCCGCCGCCATCATCAGCGCCCAACCGAAGTCGGCCGTGTTTTCGTTCAATACGTCCGGCGTGTTGGTGCCGAGCACATCGTGCGAGTTCAACGCCTGCATGTCGAAGTTGTTGTAGCCAACCGCCATGTTCGACACCACCCTCAGATTCGGCACGCCTTCAAGTACCTTCGCCGTGACGGGATCGCCGGCCAGCAACGCGCCGTCGCGATCAGCTATGTGGCGCGCGAATTCGTCGGCGCCGAGCGGTGCGCCCGGATTGGCATCGACTTCAAAATACTGCCGGAGGCGTTCGATCAGGTCCGGGAAGATGGGACGGGCAACCAGCACTTTTTTCATCGACTTCTACTAAAAGAACAACCATCCAGTAAGCAGGAACAAGGGCAGCAAAATGGCTGTCGACCAGCCGACGTACGCAAAGAATCCGGGCATGACAATGCCGCGCGATTCGGCAATTGCCTTGACCATGAAGTTGGGCGCGTTGCCGATACAGCTGTTCGCACCCGTGAACACAGCGCCCGCCGAGATGGCGGCGAGCGTACTGGCGCCAGTCGTCATCAACGTGGGCGCATCGCCGCCGGCAAGGTTAAAAAAAAACACGAGATAAGTTGGCGCGTTGTCGAGGAACGACGACAGCAGTCGCGTCGCCCAGAAGTAGCAATGTCGATAGACTTGCCACTTGAATCGGTCACCATGTGCACGATGCCGGCAAATGCGCCGTCAGCCCCCGCGCGCAGGATCATGATCACGGGCGAAATGGTAATGAAGATGGCCGCGAACAACTCCGCGATTTCTTCAATAATAGGCGCCCAGTTGAACGCGTTGCCCGCGCGTGCTTTTCGGCGTGAGGATTAGCGACAAGAGCGTCACCACGACAAGCAGCGCATCGCGCACGACATTCTGCAAGCCGACGTGAGTACCGATACATCGAACTCAATGCCTGGTTTCCACAAGTTGCTCATCAGCACGAGCGCGACCACCGCCGCGAGCAAAACGAAATTGATCTTGCCTTCTACACCCCAAGCGGCGAGAGCGAACCGCTGGCATTGGCCACAAGGAAAATGAAGAACACCACGCGATGCACAACGTGCCGGCAATGTTCACTGGCACGCAGCAATGGGCGAATCAGCAGCATGGCTGCGCCCGTTGTCCCCATGATGCTGGCGAGCACCGTGCCGAGCGCGAGCAGTCCCGTATTCAGGCGCGGGGACCCATGCAGGTCGCCATGCAGGCAAATTCCGCCCGCGACAGTGAACAGCGCCGTGAGCAGGATGATGAACGGCACATCCAGCATGGCGTGCACGAAGGTGGCGAATGCAAACTGCGGACCAAAATCAAGTGCAAAAGGGGCCAGGAACACAAACGCCCAGGCCACCGATATTTTGCTGAAGTGAGCATGCCACGCATGCGGCGCAATCAGCGGAACAATCGCGATGGACAACAGGATCCCGGCGAACGGAAGTGCCCACAGCGGAGACAGCGTGGCGCCATCAAGCAATGCCGCAGACGCGGTCAACGGCAATAAGAGAAGCGCCAGGCCTTGCCATGAACGTCGCATAGTCGCGGATGTGCTCATGCGGTAGCACCGCCGGTTGCGGCTGGAGCCGGAGCATGCAGCCTTAAGCCCTGCTCTCTTGAGTTCCGGCGTGCGGCCGATGTATTCATGATGCCGTCCTCGTTGGCCTGTGCGTCGATCAAGGTCTTGATTATAACAAGCGCTTCCGCTCGAATAACCCTGACCGAACGGCTAACGCGGACAGCACCGTCGCTCGAAAACGCCTGCGCGGGTTACTGTTCTTCCACGGGTTTCGCGATGTCGAATACCTGGCGCAGGTAGGCAAGGTAAGCCTGGTCGTCGCACATGTTCTTGCCGGGGGAATCGGAGAGTTTGGCCACAGGCTGGCCGTTGCAGCGAACCATCTTGATCACGATCTGCAGCGGCTGATAGCCAAGATCGTTGGTCAGGTTAGTGCCCACGCCAAAAGCAAGCTGACAGCGGTCGCGGAAACGTTCGTAGAGGCGCAGGACCCTCGGAATGTCGAGTGCGTCGGAGAACGCCAGCACCTTGGTACGCGGGTCACAACGGTTCTGCTCGTAGTGGCGGATCAGGCGCTCGCCCCAGTCGAACGGGTCGCCGGAGTCGTGGCGGGCGCCGTCGAAGAGCTTGCAGAAGTACATGTCGAAGTCGTTCAGGAACGCCTTCATGCCATAGACGTCGGAGAGCGCAATACCTAGGTCGCCGCGATACTCCTTCGCCCACATCTCGAAGCCGAAGACCTGCGAATCGCGCAGCCGCGGACCGAGCGCCTGGCAAGCCTGCAGGTGTTCATGCGCCATGGTGCCGAGCGGACGCAAGCCGTGCTTCATGGCGTAATAGACGTTGCTCGTGCCCGTGAACTGCTCGCTCAGGCCGTCCTTCAGCTTGAGGATGACCTCCTCATGCCACTGCTTGGAAAAGCGCCGGCGGGTGCCGTAGTCAGCAATCTTGCAGTCGGACACTTCGAGTCGGCCGCCGAACAGCTCGATCTTGTCGCGCAGGCGGTCGCGGCCAACATCGAAGGTCGGGTCGTGTTGCGTGTTGCGGAAATAGACCTCGTTGACAATAGCGAGGATTGGGATTTCGAAGAGGGTGGTATGCAGCCAGGGGCCAATGATATCAATGTCGATCTCGCCATTCTGCTTGGCGGACGGTTTGATCGTGATGGCCTTTTCGTTGAGTTGAAATAGAGCGAGGAAGTCAATGAAATCGCCCTTGATGAAGCGCATCCGGCGAAGGTATTCAAGCTCGTCCTCCTTGAAGCGCAAATGGCAAAGCTGGCGCACTTCGTCGCGTATTTCATCTATATACGGCACGAGATCGACGTCCGGCGTACGGCAACGGAACTTGTATTCCGCGTGTGCCGCCGGGAAGCGATGCAGCACGACCTGCATCATCGTGAACTTGTAGAGATCGGTATCAAGCAGCGAATGGATAATCACGGTTCCAGACGAACAGCTAGGAAAACGGGTAAAGCTGCGGGTAGAACCGCGGATGAGCGCGCGGGCAAAACCGCAAACGGACCCGGCACGCTCCAATACAACTCTATGCGCGTTGCCCCCGGCGGCCTCCTCCAGTGCATGTTACCCGAGGTGTCCGCCCGGAGCGCCGCCCCCGCCTTGGCCGAAACACGCCGGACAGGTCCCGCGGAGGTCCATAAACAAATCACTAAACGATATAACACCTTCCGGATGGGGGTCGCGCTCAAATATACCGGTACGCTACAATATTGATTTTGGCGCGCAGAGCGCGCACAGTCCGGCTGACCATCCCCGGATAAAGACGCTCGGTAAGAGACACCTGGTCCCAGTGGTTGAACCCGACGTTCATGTCGCCCTGGCCGCCGCCCCACGAATTCCGTATGCAGGAGCCTGAATGACTCACGTTGTGACCGAAAGCTGCATTAAGTGCCGCTATACCGATTGCGTGGACGTGTGCCCGGTGGATTGCTTCCGCGAAGGTCCCAATTTCCTCTCGATCGATCCTGACGAGTGCATCGACTGCGCCGTGTGCGTGGCCGAATGCCCGGTCAATGCAATCTATGCCGAAGAAGATGTTCCTGGTGATCAACAGCACTTCATTGAATTGAACGCCGAATTGTCGCGCGGCTGGCTAAGCATCACCAAGACCAAGGCGCCGCTGCCGGAAGCCGACGAGTTCAAGGACGTGAAAGAGAAGCTTGAACTGCTGGTGCGTTGAGGCTCAAGGGTCCGCATGTCGTCGCATCCTTCGTAACGCCCCACTCGTTTGTGACTTTTTGAATTGAGATGAACGCAGCGTGTTGACAGGCTAGATTACCCTCCATATAATTTCACGTCTATGCCGTTCCCCGATAGCTCAGTTGGTAGAGCACCGGACTGTTAATCCGTAGGTCCCTGGTTCGAGCCCAGGTCGGGGAGCCAAGAAAGGTTTCAGGTCAAGAAACCCAATCGAAAGATTGGGCTTTTTGCATTTCAGAGCCGCAATTGAACGCAAGAATTTGAGGTCGCAAATGCGGCTAGCACTGCTATCGCCGCCATCACCATCGATCATTCAGGACAATTGAACATGGCCTGCAAGGGTCAACCCAGGATCCTGTTTGCCCCCTCCCTCGCCGACAGATTCAACCACCGTCCACCCGCCCTCCAATCTTTAAAATTGAGAGTCGTCAGACAACGGTATAATCTATCGATCCAGCCCCTTTTCAAACTTTCAAACTACGGCATCGCCAAACGGCTGACCCAAGAAGCGTTTCTGATGGCTGACTCCTCACATCCGTCGCCACACCCCGACGCGCCCGTAATCTGGCGGAGAGCGTGTTCGACTACGTGATCGAACAGATCGAATCGGCTGCGTTGAAGCCGGGCGACAAACTGCCCACGAAGCGAAACTCATGCTGACGCTCGGCGTGAGCCGCACCGTCGTGCGTGAAGGCATTTCTCGCCTGCCAGGCCAACGAGGTAATCGAAACGCGTCATGGAATCAGCAGTTTCGTGCTGGAGCCGCGCCGCGAGAAACTGGGCATCGACATGGTGCCGGCCACCACGCTGCGCGACGTGCTGTCCGTGCTCGAGCTGCGCATCAGTTGGAGACCGAATGCGCCGGGCTGGCAGCGCAACGTGCCCAGTCGGAAGATCTCGTGCGCATGCGCTCGACGCAATAGAATAGAAGCCACCAGCCGCAACGGCAGTGGCAGTGATAGCGTCGCGGTCGATCTCCAGTTTCACATCGTGCTCGCGCGGGCGACCGGAAACCGCTATTTCGTCGATATCCTGACGCAGATGGGCACTGCGCTGATCCTGCACAACCGCATCGATTCAGCAGGGATCGCGAAGGCCGGCCTGAAAGCGTACGTCTCGCTCGTCAATCTCGAACACGAGAGCATTCTGGATGGAAGCGATCACACGACGCGACGCCGAAAGCGTGCGCATGCCATGCGCATACATTTATCGAATAGCCAGCCGGGAACGGTTACGCCGCGCGAATCAGTCGAGCGAAGCAACGGGCTGAAAGCGCTCGGTTGTCGCCAGCCTGGCTGGCATGAGCCGCACGAAATACTGGCGTCGACACATCGATCCGATCACGCCGCTGGGCCCCTGCAGCAACATTGGCAGATCCCCGACCATCCCTCGCCGACTTCCACAGACTTCCACAATGACTTCCACAATATCAGTCATATTATCTGACCATAATCCTTTCGACGCAAGAACATTGTAAGAATAGACCGAATCACTCTTTATCACAGGGTAATTCCAGGTTAACATTCATATTGACGACGCCTGCACAGCTCGTAAAATGTCATCAGACAACATATCTATTATCGCAGGTTGAAAATTGCGAAATAACCAGCCGTGGGTCGCGTCGACCACTGCGACCGTTATCGCATTTTTCGCGAAGGCCCGGTTGATCGGCCAACCCGAACACGCTGCCGGACCGAGTTCGACCCACGTCGCCTAAGCGAGCCCTATTCACCCCATGCGCACCGCCCTGGTCAACGCACACTGACCACTGCCCATGTCCACGAACTCAGCCGCTCCAAACACCACGCCCACCGTCACCGAACTGCGCGTGATTCCGGTTGCCGGCCGCGACAGCATGTTGCTGAACCTGAACGGCGCACACCGCCCGTTCTTCACTCGCAACGTCGTAATACTGCGTGACAGCGCGGGGCACACGGGTGTGGGTGAAGTGCCGGGCGGCAATAGCATCCGCAAGACGATCAATGACGCACGACCACTCGTCGTCAGCCAGTTGATCGGCAATCTGCACGCCGTGCTCAACACTACGCGCAAGCAATTCGCGGATCGCGATGCGACGCGGCACCCAAACCTTCGACCTGCGCACGACCATCCATGCCGTGACGGGTCTCGAAGCCGAGTTGCTCGACTTGCTCGGCCAGCATCTAGGCGTGCCCGTTGCGGCGCTGCTCGGCGAAGGCCAGCAACGCGATGAAGTGGAAATGCTCGGCTACCTGTTTCTATCGGCGATAGAAACAAGACCGACATGCCCTATTCCGCTGGGGCGGACGCAACCGACGATTGGACCCGTGTGCGTAACGAAGAAGCGATGACGCCGGAAGCCGTCGTGCGGCTGGCGGAAGCAGCGCACGCGCGCTACAGCTTCAACGACTCCAAGCTCAAGGGCGGCGTGCTTTCGGGCGACGCGGAAATAGAAGCGGTCACGGCGATTGCCGAACGTTTCCCCAAAGCCCGCGTGACGCTCGATCCGAACGGCGCATGGTCGCTGTCCGAAGCTGTGCGCCTGTGCCGGACCAGCATCATGTGCCCTACGCCGAGGACCCGTGGCGGTGCCGAAAACGGTTATTCCGGCCGCGAGGTGATGGCTGAATTCTACCGCGCAACGGGCTTGCCGACCGCGACCAACATGATCGCAACCGACTGGCACCAGATGGGCCACGCGATCCAGTTGCAATCGGTGGATATTCCCCTCGCCGATCCGCATTTCTGGACGATGCAAGGCTCGGTGCGAGTCGCGCAAATGTGCAACGAGTGGGGCCTGACCTGGGGTTCGCACTCGAACAATCACTTCGACATTTCGCTCGCCATGTTCACGCACGTCGCGGCGGTGCCCGGCAAGATCACCGCTATCGACACCCACTGGATCTGGCAGGACGACCAGTGTCTCATGCGCGAACCGTTGCAGATGGTGGGCGGCAAGGTGAAGGTGCCGGCGCGGCCGGGACTGGGTGTGAATATCGATATGGACGAACAAAGCCCACGCGCTGTATCAGGAACACGGTCTCGGTGCCCGCCATGACGCCATCGCGATGCAGTACCTGATCCCGAACTGGACCTTCGACAACAAGCGCCCGTGTCTCGTGCGCTGATTTCTTCAACGGCTGATTCAATGGCTAATGCTGTGGCCAATGCAGCGACTTACCCTAAAACCAATTCACGACCGACCATAACGACACCTCAAGAGCTCAAGCAAATCGTTTCCGAAGGGCTGCTGTCCTTTCTGCTGACCGACTTCGACGAACAAGGCGACTTTCGCGCCGACACCTACGCCGAACGTCTCGAGTGGCTTGCGCCCTATGGCGCGACGGCGTTGTTCGCGGCCGGCGGCACGGGTGAATTTTTCTCGCTGACGCACGCGAATATTCGAACGTGATTCGCACGGCGACCGAAACCTGCAAGGGCAAGGTGCCGATTCTCGCCGGTGCAGGCGGCGCGAATAGCTTATGCACAGGAGGCCGAACGGCTGGGTGCAAACGGGGTATCCTGCTGATGCCGCACTACCTCACCGAAGCCAGCCAGGAAGGTATTGCCGCGCACGTCGAACAGGTGTGCAAGGCGGTGAAGAACATTGGCGTGATCGTGTATAACCGCGCCAATTCGAGGCTCAACGCCGACATGCGCGAACGGATCGCCGATACCTGCCCGAACCTGATCGGCTTCAAGGACGGCGTGGGTAAAATTGAAAACATGGTGACAATCCGTCGCCGTCTGGGCGACCGGTCTTCGTACCTCGGTGGCTTGCCAACGGCCGAGGTTTATGCGGAAGCGTATAACGTTGGGCGTGTCGGTATATTCGTCGGCGGTATTCAACTTCATTCCGAAGACCGCGATGGAGTTTTATCGCGCGGTGGCCTCGCAGGATCGCGCGACCACGGGCCGTCTGTTCGATGAGTTTTTCATGCCGTACCTGGCTATCCGTAACCGGAAGGTGGGTTATGCGGTAAGTATCGTGAAGGCGGGGGCGAAGCTGGTTGGCGCGCAGCGCCCCCGTGCGCGCACCGCTGACCGATCTGACCGAAGACGAAATGGCACAACAACTCGATGTGCTGATCAAGAAGCTCCGGCGCTCAGTAAAACCCGCGCTAGTTAAAAAGCTGTTCCAACGCGACTCGGTTGGTTGCTCGGTGTACCGGTGATCGTGTTGGTGACCCTGTATCTGATCTTTCACTAAGCACGTTATAGAGCATACCAATAGGCGCGGACGGCGAAAGCACGCCGCACGCGGTTTCACGTGGATGGAACGAAGGCGTCGTTACAATACGACGCCTTTTTCAATTCCTCATTCCCCGAAGGATTCCGATGAAACGCGCTGTCTTCGCCTTGACGTCCCTGACGTCGTTTGTTGTGTTGCTTGCTGCGCCCGCCCTGCATGCCGAGGGATAGCCAGCGT
Source organism: uncultured Caballeronia sp. (assembly GCA_940588625.1). Taxonomy (GTDB): domain Bacteria; phylum Pseudomonadota; class Gammaproteobacteria; order Burkholderiales; family Burkholderiaceae; genus Caballeronia. The sequence goes on along the minus strand of CALNPU010000031.1, from coordinate 3,406 downwards.
CAACACGAATTTCCGTTTTACCGGCTCGGATCGTGTCACGGTCGAGGCGTAATGACCCGGCGGTCACGGGCGTTACGTGTTACGTCTCTCGCGCACGCACCGGCGGGGTTAAAGGAACGCTTGGAATAGCCGAAGACCCGTCAGAGACATCCATAGCTTGCCGCCAGGTCGCGCCGATCAAGATCGACGCACCGCTCAAGCAGAAATCTGATGTGTTCTCGGAACGTATGTCGTGTTTATCTTCAAGACGTTACACGTGGTGCGTATTGTCGACGCCAAGCGCAATAACGCTGGTTTACCTGACAGTGATCGGATTACCACCGGCAGCGCAAAGAACAGCGTGACAGCCGTGCCAATGCCTGCAGGCACGACCATTCCGGTCAAATAAGACGAGAGCGCCGGTTGGCCGGCCTTCGACTGAATAATTGAAAGCTGGCCTAAAGTTTCCGCTCCCTACGCCGTGACTTCGAGACGTTGATTCGTCTGTCGCTCAAGTTCGATCCGCAATTCGTCACGCCCACGTTCGAGGATTTCCTGCGGGCAAAACTCCTCGACAATCCCACGCCGCTCACCGAACAAGCCGTCCAGAGAATGCTGCAAAACGGCCAGTACGCGTGAGCGAAACGTGCACTCGACAAGGAGTTTCCGGACGTCGTCGAAATGATGATGCGTCAAGCCGCGGAACACGGCTTCGGCTTCGCGGTGCGCTCGGACTGGAAACCGGAAGATCTCGTCAAGGCCTCGCGTGCGTGGGCCACCGTGATCGTGACCGAGGCGAACGGCCACCCGGAGCAGATCGAAATGCTCGCGTCCCAGCGGCGGCATCGGACATCCAGGAACTGGAGATGAAAATGTAGACGCCCGCATGGCGTCTCGCCGATTCACTACGTCAACGCGTGTACGAAACCAAGATCGCGCCTGAACACAGCGTGGGATCGATGTCGCGTGAGAAGCTAGGTGAATTGCGCTGTCTGCTGCGCCTCGGCATGTTTCATGGCTCGATTTCGAAGCAGGAAGCGCAGCAAGTGCTCGACAAGCAACTTCGCATGATCAAGCCGGAGATTTTTATTGAAGAGCCGTACGACGGATTTACCCGTTTCGGCAACTGGCTGCGTGCAATCTTTACGCCGGAGCGCAAACCGCCAAAACCTTCGCGCGCGGAACGTTGAGTTGAGCCCGTACTGAGGTCATACGAAGCTCATAAGCAATACCCTTCACTCCCACATCTTCTTGAGCCGCGCGGCGATATCGACTCTCGCCTTTGCGGCCGTGGCCAGCTCCGCCGCCGTCGGCGCGGCGGGCTCAGGCACCGGCGGCCACGCACACGCTTCAAACTAGCGGCATCAGATGTGCCGGAATGCAACGCATGCGCGCCGCCCAGACGTGCCGGTCACCCATATGCGTCTGGTTGTGCAAATAAAAACGCTGCGGCGTGACAATATGCAAGTCCTCTTTGGCATGCGTCATGGCGACATACAGGAGCCGCCGCTCTTCATCAATTTCCTCGTCGCTGCCCGTGTCCATATCCGACGGAATACAGCCATCCACGCCATTCATCACAAACACGTTCTTCCACTCCTGGCCCTTGGCCGAATAGATGGTGGAGAGAATCAGATAATCCTCGTCGATGAGGGGCACACCCGATTCGTCGCTGGTGGCATCGGGCGGGTCGAGCGTCAGTTCGGTGAGAAAACGCTCGCGCGGGGATACGTGGATGCAATGCTTTCCATCTGCAGCACATCGCCATGGCCGTATAGAAGCGTCTTCGTGATTGCGTTCCAGATGCGGTTCATACCAGCGTCAGATCATCTCGAATTCAGCAGGCCAACCGCTTTCGCGTGAACACACTTTCGACATCAACGCGACAAGCACCGGCCCGTCTTCGCTCGCGTGCAACAGCGCGGCAAATGCAGCCAACCCGGCCGGCGTGTCGCCGCGCTCCGCCACCTGATCGAGCACCCGCCCGGCGATTGCCGGCCCAACGCCCGGCAGCAACTGCATGACACGAAGACCAGCCACGCGATCACGCGGATTCTCACTCCAGCGCAATGCTGCCAGTACGTCCTTGACGTGAACGGAGTCGAGGAATTTCAGCCCGCCGAACTTCACGAACGGAATGTTGCGCCGCGTGAGTTCGATTTCGAGCGCAGCACTATGGTGCGCGGCTCGAAACAGCACCGCTTGCTGCTTGAGCGTCATGCCGCCTTCACGCGCCTCCAGTACATGCTCGACGATGTAACGCGCCTGATGATCGGCTTCGTCTGCAACCGAAACAAGGCTCGGCCGTTGCGCCGATGCCTTGTCGGTCCATAAGTTCTTCGTATAAACGCTCGGCGGCAAGACCGATCACCGCATTCGATGCCGCCAGAATGGGCTGCGTCGAGCGGTAATTGCGCTCGAGCATCACGCATTTCGCGGGCGGATTGAAGTGGCTCGGAAAATCGAGGATATTGCGCACCGTCGCACCGCGAAACGAATAGATGGACTGGGCGTCATCGTCGACTACCGTCAGGCCACGACCGTCGGGTTTCATCGAAAGTAGGATGGACGCCTGCAACTTGTTCGTGTCCTGGTATTATTCATCGACAAGCATGTGGTCGAACCGGCTCGACAGATCCGTGGCAATGGACGGTTCGGCGGCAGGATGCGACCAGTAGAGCAGCAAGTCGTCGTAGTCGAGCACGCTTTGCTGCTGGTTCGCATTGACGTACGCCGCGAACAGTCGGCGCAGGTCGTCTTCCCATTCGCGGCACCACGGAAACGCCTGGTCGAGCACGGCGGCAAGCTACCCGCCGGTGTTGACCACGCGCGAATAGATGGCAAAGCACGTGGACTTGGCCGGAAAGCGCTTTTCTTTCACCGATAACCCCAGCTCGTGGCGCACGAGTTTCATGAGATTGGCGGAATCCTCGCGGTCGTTGATCGTGAACGACGGCGATGACCCCACGAGATCCGCGTAATCGCGCAACAAGCGTGAGCCTATGCCATGGAACGTCCCTGACCACGTGAGCCCTTGCGCGATCACGCTGCGGTTACCCAAGGCGTTCACGGCCATACGCGTCACCGCCGGGTCATCTCGCTGGCTGCGCGCCGCGAAAACGTCAGCAAGAGGATCCTGTGCGGGTCTGCGCCCTTCACCAGCAACGCGCCGGCCGGAGCGCCCGCGCTCGACGCTTGAGTGCCGTACTCGACCGCCTCACGCTGCACGTCGTTCAGTTTGGTCAGGTACGACGCGATGTCTTCCGGCGCCGGCTTGGGCGCGAGATCATCGTCGGTGGCGGAGTTGAGCGTGAGCACGGCGCGTGGGCTTTAAAATCGGGTGACGCACACTGAATATCCGCAAGGGCTATACTTAGCGCGAACTGAGCGATCATGTCGGCGCGAGCGAATCTCGGCCTACCCCACC
>CALNPU010000030.1 GCA_940588625.1 uncultured Caballeronia sp. | reverse complement strand
GTGCCGGTATCGACTTAAACTAACCAGCACTAACCAGCCTCCACCTAACCAGCCTCCACGATTCCCGGGGCGGTTCATATTGCTCTGAGCGTGCGCGGCACCTGTGAACGTACCGAGCGCAGCGAGAGCGAGAAGCGACTTTTGCATTGATGATCTCCAAAGTGTTGAAACTGTTTGGCGAGGTCACTGTTCTTAGCGCCAGTGTGTTGACGTCCCCGCCGGGTACTTCAAAATTGAAGTTGAACGTAATGTAACAAAGAGATTTTTGGCGGCAAAGGAAAAGCGGCCTCTCTGTTTCCCCCCCCCCCGTGTGACGTTTACGCAACATGCGGTAAAATCGGGGTTTTCGGCATATTTACGACCCGTATTTGCCCTACTTACACGTTTCGAAGAGTACGTAATTTGTTGGTTAGCCTATCGGTCTCTGTACGGTGCAAGATCGCTCAGGAGATCGAAACAGGAGTTATGAAATGACACTCGATGAACTGATCTCTGAGTTTGATCGTGGACTAAGGTCGATGACCGGCGTATCCCGGATGTCGCGCCCCATACCGGAGGCGTCTGCGCTTCATGTGGACAGTGCTGAGTCTCACGCCGACGCTGATGCCGTTGCAGCGGATACAACGCTGAGCGCGGAAGAGAAGGCGCATTCGGCGGCGTTGATACGCGTGAATCACGTTGGCGAGGTGTGCGCGCAGGCGTTGTATCAGGCGCAAAAACTTGCGACCAAGTCGACGACTTTGAAGCGCGGCTTCGAAGATGCGGCGCGCGAGGAAGAAGACCATCTGGCATGGACCATGCAGCGATTGCGCGATCTCGACTCGCGGCCCAGTCTGCTCATCCCATTATGGTACACCGGGTCGCTAGCATTGGGATTTATTGCGGGAAGATTCGGCGACCGCGTCAGTCTCGGGTTCATGTCGGAAACCGAACGTCAGGTAGAGAAGCACCTGAGCAGCCACATGACGAGTCTGCCCGCGAACGACCATTCATCGCGCGAGATCGTCGAGCAAATGCGCGTCGATGAAGCTGCGCATGCCGTCGCCGCCATCAACGCGGGCGGCGTCGAATTGCCGTTTCCGGTGCGGGCGCTGATGCGCGCGACATCAAAGGTCATGACCCGCACCGCGTACTATATTTAATCAATCACGTATCTCGCCGAATCCGGCGGGATGCGCTCCCGCTCCTCGCCCGCTTGCTGCGTTCAATCTGGCCCGCAATTCCCTCTGCTGGCCTTCGCAGAACGAAACCATCCACTAGTCTTTGCCCGTTATTTCACGTAGTACCTTCACATTCGCGACTACGTCATTTATTCATAACGCTTTTCGAAATTTCCCCCTACTTGAGCGGTCTGCGCTAAGTCATTGTTCTAACAAACAAATTTAGGCAAAAAATGCCAGATCGTATTGACCGGCGAAATGCCTTCCTCTACAGTGGGAAATGGTGTGAGAAAGTGTATTTTTGTGTGCTTCAGAGGGCGCTTTCAGGCATATTCCAACAAAGTTGTGACGCGCCGCCGTGGCGTGAAGAGGAGAGGGCGAATGTTCCAAGGGGCTTCGGCGCTGTCGCTCGATGCGAAAGGACGGATGTCTGTCCCGTCTCGCTATCGGGAAGCGCTGCAAGGACAGGCAGAAGGCCGGGTTACGCTCACCAAGAGCCCGGATGGATGCCTGTTGCTCTTTCCTTGCCCTGAGTGGGAAATCTTCCGCTCGAAAATCGCTGCACTCCCTATGGACGCAATCTGGGTTCGCCGGATCTATCTCGGCAACGCCATGGATGTCGAGCTCGACAGCGCTGGACGGGTATTGGTATCGCCGGAGTTACGCGCGGCGGCATCGCTGACTAAAGAAGTGACGCTGCTTGGAATGGGTAATTACCTGGAAGTGTGGGACGCGGTGACTTACACCGAGAAGGAAAAAGCGGCAATGGCGCAAGGCATGCCCAACGCGCTGAAGAATTTTACGTTTTGACGCGGCGCTAAAGAACATGGCTCCTGCGATGAAAAACGAATTGCAGCATCGCACGGTGCTGCTGGATGAGGCGGTAGATGCGCTGGTTAAGCGCGTGGACGGTACTTATATAGATGGGACGTTCGGGCACGGTGGTCACAGCCGGCTGATCCTGACGAAGCTGGGCGAAGCGGGCCGCCTGATTGCCTTCGACAAAGATCCGCTGGCCATTGCCAGGGCCGCACAGATTCAGGATTCAAGATTTTCCATAGTGTATGAGAGTTTCGCCTCGTTAGCTGATGCCGCTGCCGAGCAAGGAGTAGGGAAGGTGTCGGGCGTGTTGCTGGATCTGGGGGTGTCGTCGTCGCAAGTGGACGACCCGGATCGCGGCTTCAGCTTCAGGGCCGACGGCCTGCTCGACATGCGGATGGACCCGAGCCGTGGCGAATCCGCTGCGGAGTGGTTGGCGCGGGCAACGGTGCAGGAACTGACGGAGGTGATCAAAGATTATGGGGAAGAACGGTTTGCTTTTCAGATTGCAAAGGCGCTTGTTGCTCGCCGGGCAGAGTCCGACCGTCTTGGGCCTCTCGTCAGCACGGGCGAGCTTGCCCAAATCGTGGGTCACGTCGTCAAAACCCGTGAGAAGGGCAAGGACCCGGCAACTCGCACCTTTCAGGCTATACGGATTCACATCAATCAAGAGCTTGCGGAGTTGCAAGTAGTTCTGGACGCAGCATTGGAGTTGTTGGAGCAAGGGGGGCGGCTGGTCGTGATCAGCTTTCATTCGCTTGAGGACCGGATCGTCAAACGTTTCATGCAGGCCCACGCAAGCGGGCCTGCGATCGACCGTCGCCTGCCGATACGTGCCGTCGACCTGCCCAGTCCGCCACTCAAGCGGATCGGCCGTGTGTTTGCGTCTGACGCTGAAGTCGCGGCGAATCCTCGTGCGCGTTCCGCCGTGATGCGGATTGCCGAGTGGGTTACTGCTCAGACTGCCGGGCAGACGGCGCCATGAACCGTCTCAACGTCTTTCTCTTGATTGTCGTGCTCGGCTGCGCGCTGTCGGCGGTGAGCGCCTCGAACAAGCAACGGCAGATTTTTATCGATGTGCAGCGGGCGCAGTCGGAAGAGCGTCAGTTGCAGCAGGATTTTTCGCAGCTTCAATATCAGCAGAGCGCGTTGTCGAAAACTTCGCGTATCGAGCAGTTGGCTACTACGTCCCTGAAGATGCAGCCCGTCACCACGGGCCGCACGCAATACCAATACCTGAACTATGACCCGGCGACGTCGAAAGCCACGGATGCGCCGTTGCCTGCGCCAGTTCCGTCGTCGGCTCCTCCCGCACGCGGGGTGAAACGATGAAACTGTCGCCAAAGAAAAACAAGGGCGTCGCCTTCACGCCCAACCCCATTCTCTCGGTGCGCCTCCCCATGTGGCGCTCGAAGCTCGTCGTGTTCATGCTGTTCATGGCATTCGTCGCGCTCGCGGGGCGCGCGTTCTGGATCCAGGGTCCGGGTAACGCGTTCTTCAAGAAGCAGGGCGAAAGCAGCTATCAGCGCACGCTCGAAATGCCCGCCACACGCGGCCAGATCAAGGACCGCAACGGCCTCGTGCTCGCAACCAGTCTGCCGGTGAAGGCGATCTGGGCCATTCCCGAAGCCGTTCCCGACGATCTTGGCGCCGACAAGCTCGGTCAGCTCGCCACGCTGCTGGATATGTCGCCGAAGAAATTGCGCGCGAAACTTTCCATGGACAAGACCTTTGTTTATGTAAAGCGCCAGGTGCCGATCAAGGTTGCGCAGAAAGTCGTGGCCCTCGACATTCCCGGCATTTATTCGCGTGGTGAATACAAGCGCTTTTATCCGGAAGGCGAGATCACCGCGCATCTGATCGGCTTTACTAATATTGAAGACAAGGGTCAGGAAGGTGTTGAGCTTGGCGATCAGGGCATTCTTGCCGGTACGCCGGGTATGCGTCGCGTGATCAAGGACCGGATGGGACACATCGTCGAAGACGTGGACGAGCAAGTCATGCCGCATAACGGCGAGGACGTGGAGTTGTCGATCGACAGCAAGATCCAGTACATCGCGTATACGAACCTGAAAGCTACCGTGGAGAAGTTCAAGGCGAAGGCGGGCGCGGCGATCGTGATCGACGTGAAGACCGGTGAAGTGCTCGCGCTCGTCAACTATCCCACCTACAACCCGAACGACCGCTCACTCATGACCGGCGAGCAGTTGCGCAACCGGATCATGACGGACACGTTCGAGCCGGGCTCGATCATGAAGCCGTTCACCATTTCGCTGGCGCTCGATTTGCATCGCGTTACGCCGAATACGCTGGTAGATACCGGCGGCGGCTCGTTCGTGCTCGACGGCGCGCGCATCACCGACGACTCGGCGTTCGGCGTGCTGACCGTGGGTGGCGTGATCCAGAAGTCGAGCAACATTGGCGCGATCAAGATCGCGATGCAGTTGAAGCCCGAAGAGATGTGGAACATGTATACGAGCATCGGGCTCGGGCAGGCGCCGAAGGTGGGTTTCCCGGGCGCAGTGTCGGGCCGTTTGCGGCCATGGAAAAGCTGGCGCCGGATCGAACAGGCGACCATGTCGTATGGCTATGGCCTGTCCGCGTCGCTGTTCCAGTTGGCGCGTGCCTATACGGTGATCGCGCATGACGGGCAGGTATTGCCGGTCTTCATTTTCCGCACGCCGGGCGACGCTCCCGTGATGGGCCCGCAAGTGTTTTCGCCGACCACCGCGCGTGAAGTGCGCGCCATGCTGGAGAACGTGGCGGCGAAGGGCGGCACGTCGCCGGATGCGGCAGTGCCGGGGTATCGCGTGGGCGGGAAGTCGGGTACGGCGTACAAGCATGCAGGACGTGGCTACGATAAATCGCGGTATCGCGCATCGTTTGTCGGTATGGGACCCATGCCGGATCCGCGCATCGTGGTGGCCGTTTCCGTCGATGAACCGACGGTCGGCAGCCACTTTGGCGGTCAGGTGTCAGGTCCGGTGTTCTCGGCCATCGTCGGCGACACGCTGCGTTCGTTGAACGTGCCGCCCGACATGGCAGTGAAGCAGATGGTGGTGTCCGACGACCCCGCTTCCGGCACGCTCGCCACCGACATCAAGAAGCCAAACGCGACGAATACGAACACGAATCCGCCGAAGAAGCTGAAGGTCTCGACGAATCCGAAGAATCACCCGGGAGTCGTTCGATGAGCGGTTTGGACTTGGTCAAGCAGCAGGCACAGATCGCGAAAGCGGTCGCGTGGCTGCGTGCGCACGCGGACGCCAGCGCGCAATTGCACGCCGACTCGCGTTCGCTGACATCGGGTGACGTGTTTTTTGCGTACGCCGTGGATGGCGCGGACAATCGTCCTTTTATATATGCCGCGCTCGAAAAGGGTGCTGCTGTCGTGCTGTATCAGCCGGAAAACTTTGCGGGCAAGCCGAACGCGTCACGTACGCTTGCGGTCAAGGCGCTCAATGAACTGGCTGGGCCGATTGCGTCGGCGTGGTATGGCGAGCCCACAGAATCCATGCTGGTCGTGGGCGTGACCGGAACGAACGGCAAGACGTCGTGCAGCCATTGGCTGGCAACGGCGTTCTCGGCGCTGGGCACGCCGTGCGGGGTCGTCGGTACGCTCGGCAGCGGCATGCCGGGCAAGCTCTTGTATTCAGGCTTTACGACGCCCGACGCCTCGCAACTGCAACGCACGTTTGCCCAATTCAAGACCGATGGCGCGAAGGCCGTGGCAATGGAAGTGTCGTCGCATGCGCTGCATCAGGGGCGCGTGAATGGCACGAAGTTTGACATCGCCATCTTCACGAATCTCACGCAGGATCACCTGGACTACCACGGCACGTTCGCGGCGTACGAGGCGACGAAGGCGAAACTGTTCGCGTGGCCGGCCTTGAAAGCCGCTGTCATCAATCGCGACGACCCGGCTGGTCGGCGTTTGATTGCATCGTGTCACGGCAGGACGCGAACGATTGCGTACGGAATCGAAAATGCCGCTGGCGCTGAAGTGAAAGCCTACGCGTTGCTGCTTGCCAGCCGCCTGCGCGCAACGGCGACGGGCACAGCGTTTCACCTGAGTTCCGACTGGGGCGATGCCGACGTGGAAGTCGCGACGCTCGGCGAGTTCACCGTGAGCAATCTGCTCGGCGTGCTGGGCGCGTTGCTGGCGGCGCAGATTCCGCTTGACGCTGCGCTTGTGCAGATTGCGAAGCTCGAACCGGTGAATGGGCGGATGCAACGCCTTGGCGGCCGTTTGCAGAACGATGAGCCGCTAGTGGTGATCGATTACGCGCATACGCCGGATGCGCTCGAGAAAACGCTGGCAGTGCTGCGGCCGATCACCGAAGTGCGTGGCGGCCAGTTGATCTGCATGTTTGGTTGCGGCGGGGACCGTGACGCGACCAAGCGTCCGCTGATGGGCGCTATCGCGGAGAAGAACGCCGATCACGTCGTGATCACCAGCGACAACCCGCGCAGTGAAGATCCGCTCGCGATCATCGATCAGGTTGCAGCGGGCTTTCAGGACGCCTCGAAAACGCGCCGCATAGAAGACCGCGCGAGCGCGATCCTCCAGGCGATCCGCACCGCGGCGCGCGAGGACGTGGTCGTGCTGGCTGGCAAGGGCCACGAAGCTACGCAGGAAATCATGGGAAAAAAGCGCGCTTTCTCCGATCAGGATCACGCACGCCTGGTGCTTGCCGCTCGCGCCACGCAAGCGCACGGAGGTGGCGAATGACGCTGTTCACACTGCGCGACGCTGCGTTGCAGATTCCGGGTGCAATCATTATCGGCGATGAAAACGTCACGTTCGACCGGGTATCGACAGATAGCCGCACTGCGGGTCCGGGCGATCTGTTCATCGCGATCAAGGGTGATCGTTTCGATGCCCACAATTTCCTGCCGCAAGTCGCGCAGCGCGGCGTTGCCGCAGTGTTGGCCACACGCGCGCCGGACGATTTCACCGTGCCTGAGATCAAGGTCAAGGACACGCGCGTGGCGCTCGGCGCATTGGCCTACGGCTGGCGCAAGCGCTTCACGATTCCGCTGATTGCAGTCACCGGCAGCAACGGTAAGACCACGGTTAAGGAAATGATCGCGTCGATTCTCGCGGCGGCCGTGGGCGAAAGCGCGCGGCTCGCGACGGCAGGCAATTTCAACAACGACATCGGCTTGCCGCTGACGTTGTTCCGCCTGAACGAGACCCACAAGCTGGCAGTCATTGAGCTCGGCATGAATCATCCGGGCGAAACGGAAACACTCGGGAAGATCGCCACGCCGACGGTTGCTGTCGTCAACAACGCGCAGCGCGAGCATCAGGAGTTTATGGCGACGGTGGAAGCGGTCGTGCTCGAGCACGCATCGGTGATTCACGCGCTGGCCGTCAACGGCACGGCCGTTTTCCCCGCCGACGACAAATACGCGAGCATTTGGCACGTTGCCGCGACGGGCAATCCGATCCTGGATTTCGCGTTGCATACGGATGCATCGCAAACGGAAGCGGCAGTGATCGGCAAGTTGGTCGGCGCGAACCTTGAGATCAACACGCCGCAAGGCTCGCTCGACGTCGCGTTGCAGGTGCTGGGCGAACACAACGCGCGCAACGCGTTGGCGGCTACGGCCGCGGCTATTGCCGCGAACGTTTCACTCGATGCCGTCAAGCGCGGGCTCGAAGCGTTCAAGCCCGTAAAGGGCCGCTTGCAAGTGAAGCGCGCGGTGCTTACGCCGCTCGAAGGCGCGACGGTTATCGACGATACGTACAACTCGAATCCCGACTCCATGCGCGCAGCGATCAACGTGCTCGCCGCGGCGCAACCGTCGCCGCGTGTGCTGGTCATGGGCGACATGGGCGAAGTCGGCGACCAGGGCCCGACGTTTCATCGCGAAGTGGGAGCGTATGCGGCGCAACGGGGTATCGATGCGCTGTACGCACTCGGCGACGCGAGCTTTGATTCGGCCAAAGCCTTCGGCGCAACAGCACAGCATTTCACCGATATTGCCTCACTCATTGCAGCACTCACCGGCGCCGGTTTCGGACCCGACGCCACGTTTCTCGTGAAAGGCTCGCGTTTCATGCAGATGGAGCGCGTGGTGGACGCCGTGACGAGTCCACACCAACCCGCAGCGGGCGCTACGCCTGCTGCGCACTGAAGAAGAAGGACCAGCATGCTACTCGCACTCGCGCAATGGCTTCAGAATGACGCCCGTTTTCTGCGCGTGTTTACCTACCTCACGTTCCGCGCAGTCGGCGCGACGATCACAGCGTTGTTCGTCGGTCTCGTCTGCGGCCCGTGGGTGATTCACAAATTGACCTCGCTGAAAGTCGGCCAGGCCGTGCGTACGAACGGCCCGCAAACGCATTTGGTGAAGTCCGGCACGCCGACCATGGGTGGCGTCCTGATCCTGTTGGGCATCGCATTTTCCACGTTGCTGTGGGCCGATCTGACCAATCGCTTCGTGTGGATCGTGATGCTTGTCACGTTCGGCTACGGCGTGATCGGCTGGGTCGATGACTACCGCAAAATCGTGCATAAAGACCCGCGCGGAATGTCGTCGCGGGAAAAGTATTTCTGGCAGTCGGTGATTGGCTTGTTCGCCGCCGTGTACCTCGCGTTCAGTGTGTCCGAAGCGAACAACGCACGCGTGTTCGACCTGTTCATGGCGTGGGTGCGTAGCGGTTTGTCGATGGGCTTGCCCGCGCGCGCCGACCTGATGCTGCCGTTCCTGAAATCGATCAGCTATCCGCTCGGGACATGGGGTTTCATCGCGATGACATATCTGGTGATCGTCGGTTCGAGCAATGCGGTGAATCTCACCGATGGCCTCGACGGTCTCGTCATCATGCCGGTCGTGCTGGTGGGCGCATCGCTGGGCGCGTTTGCTTATGTGATGGGTAGCTCGGTGTACTCGAAGTACTTACTGTTCCTGCACATTCCCGGCGCGGGCGAATTACTGATCTTTTGTTCCGCAATGGGGGGCGCGGGGCTCGCGTTTCTCTGGTACAACACGCACCCCGCGCAAGTCTTCATGGGTGATGTCGGCGCGCTCGCGCTAGGTGGTGCGCTAGGGACTATCGCCGTGATCGTGCGGCAGGAAGTCGTGCTGTTCATCATGGGCGGCGTGTTCGTCGCGGAAACCCTGTCCGTGATGGTGCAGGTCAGCTATTTCAAGTACACGAAAAAACGCTTAGGCGAGGGGCGGCGCATCTTCAAGATGGCACCGCTGCATCACCATTTCGAGTTGTCAGGATGGAAGGAAACGCAGGTGGTCGTGCGCTTCTGGATCATCACGCTGATGTTGTGTCTGTTCGGTTTGTCGACGCTGAAGCTCCGTTGATTTTTAGTTGGTCGGGAAAAAGGTAAAGCGATGTTTGGCGAGAAGTTCTTTGATCGGCAAAGTCCGATGGTGCTTGTGCTGGGGCTCGGTGAATCCGGCCTCGCGATGACGCGCTGGTGCGCGCGTCACGGGTGCCGTCTGCGCGTGGCTGATACCCGCGCCACGCCGCCGAACCAGTCGGAACTCGCAGCGCATGGCATCGACGCGGAGTTTGTCGGCGGTGAATTTACGCCGGCGCTGCTCGATGGCGGTGTAGAGATGGTTGCAATCAGCCCGGGACTGTCGCCTTTGGCTGACGACGTGAGGCTGCTCCTCGACGCCGCGCGGGAACGCGGCGTCCCTGTGTGGGGCGAGCTGGAATGGTTCGCGCAAGCGTTGAAATCGCTTGGCGTGAACGGTTATACGCCGAAGGTGATCGCCATTACGGGCACCAACGGCAAGACCACGACGACCGCGCTGAGTGGGTTGTTGTGCGAACGTGCCGGCAAGACCGTGGCGGTGGCAGGAAATATCAGCCCGGCGATGCTGGACAAGTTAAGTGAAGCAATCGACAGGACCGCGTTGCCCGATGTCTGGGTGCTGGAGTTGTCGAGTTTTCAGCTTGAGACGGCACACTCGTTCGAGCCGGACGCTGCTGCTGTGCTCAACATTACGCAAGATCATCTGGACTGGCATGGCGGCTTCGACGCTTACGCTGCAGTGAAGGGCCGCATATTTGGTGAAAAGGCCGTGCGCGTGTTGAATCGCGATGACGCGCGGACCATGGCGCTGGGATCGGGAAATGCAGCGACGGTCGTGACATTCGGCCTGAATGAGCCCGCTCGTTTCGGCGATTACGGTCTGCTGCGTGAGAACGGTATCGCATGGCTGGCGCAAGGCAACGACCGCGATCTCAGCGATGAACCCGTGCCCACGTGCCGGCGTAAAAGCGATGTCACCGCTAAGCCGAACGTGTATTCGGAGCGCCTGATGCCTGTCGATGTACTGCGCGTTCGCGGTCTGCATAACGCAGCGAACGCGCTAGCTGCTTTGGCGCTGGCACGGGCGATCGATTTGCCGCTCGCTTCGCTGCTGCACGGCTTGCGTGAATACAAAGGCGAGCCGCATCGCGTGGAAGTGATCGCGCAAATAGACGGCATCGATTTCGTCGACGACAGCAAAGGAACGAATGTCGGCGCGACCGTCGCGGCGCTCGATGGCCTGGCACAAAAGACTTTGCTGATTGCAGGTGGCGACGGCAAAGGCCAGGATTTTTCGCCGCTCGCGGCGCCGGTCGCGCGCTGGTGCCGGGCGGTGATGTTGATTGGCCGCGATGCACCGCGCATTCGCGAGGCGCTGGCGGACACAGACATTCCGTTGCACGACCACGCAACGCTCGAAGCCGCGACACAAGCGGCAGCGCTTCTGGCTCAACCGGGTGACGCGATATTGCTGTCGCCTGCGTGCGCCAGCTTCGACATGTTCAAGAACTACGTACATCGCGCGGACGTGTTCCGGCAAGCGGTGGCTGACATTGCGGCAGAATGGGGAGTGATGCTATGAGCTGGTCCGAACATTCTGGCTCGAAACTGACCGGTCAACGCAACGCCGTTGCCAACGACAGTGCCACGCTCGGTGGCCACACGTCGCGCACGGGCGGGCTTGGTGGTCTTGGTGCGCGCGTGGCCGAGCGTGCGAGCGGCATCTCGAGCGCGGTCAACGGCGTGACGCCGATCCGCTCGCGCATGCTCGACTACGACTACTCGCTGCTGTGGGTGACAATCGCGTTGCTCGGACTCGGTATCGTGATGGTGTATTCCGCGTCCATCGCCATGCCGGACTCGCCGAAATATGCGCAGTACCACGACTACTTCTTCCTCGTGCACCATCTTGTATCAATAGCCACAGCCGTCGTGGCGTCGATCATCGCGTTCAAGATTCCGGTGTCCACGTGGGACAAGTACGCGGCGAAGTTCTTCCTGTTCTCGTTGTTCCTGCTGGTGATCGTACTGATTCCGCAAATCGGCAAGGGCGTGAACGGCGCGCGCCGCTGGATTCCGCTCGGCATCACGAACATGCAACCGTCGGAAATCATGAAGCTCGCCGTGACCATCTACGCGGCCAACTACACGGTGCGCAAGCAGGAGTTCATGCACAGCATCGGCCGAGGCTTTTTGCCGATGGCCGTTGCCGTCGGCTTCATCGGCGCGTTGCTCCTGCTCGAGCCGGACATGGGCGCGTTCATGGTGATCGGGGTTGTCGCCATGGGTGTGCTGTTCCTCGGCGGCGTGAACGCCAAGCTGTTCGGCGGCCTGGTGGTAACGGCCGTCAGCACGTTTGCGTTGCTCGTGTGGGCATCGCCTTGGCGTCGCGAACGGATTTTCGCTTACCTCGATCCATGGGACGATTGCTATGCACAAGGCAAGGCGTATCAGTTGACGCACTCGCTGATTGCATTCGGCCGCGGCGAATGGTTCGGCGTGGGACTGGGTGGCAGTGTCGAGAAGCTCAACTACCTGCCGGAAGCGCACACCGACTTCATCCTCGCGGTGATTGGCGAGGAACTCGGGTTTGTCGGCGTGCTGATCGTGATCCTGCTGTTCTACTGGATCGTGCGGCGCGCGTTCGAAATCGGCCGTCAGGCGCTCGCGCTCGACCGTACGTTTGCCGGTTTGATGGCGAAGGGTATTGGCCTCTGGTTCGGTGCGCAGACATTCATCAACATGGGCGTGAACCTTGGTCTCCTGCCGACCAAAGGCCTGACGTTGCCGCTAGTGAGTTACGGTGGTTCCGGCATCTTGCTGAACTGCGTCGCGCTCGCGGTGCTGGTGCGCGTGGACTACGAAAACCGGGTGCTCATGCGCGGAGGAAAGGTATGACGGTTTCGACGTCATCTCGCGCAGGCACGCTGATGGTGATGGCCGGCGGCACCGGGGGACACGTGTTCCCGGGGCTCGCGGTCGCTCACTGGATGCAGGCGCGCGGCTGGCGTGTGGTGTGGCTCGGCAATGCGTCGGGCATGGAAGCGACGCTCGTGCCGAAGCACGGTATTGCGATGGAATATGTGCGCTTTGGCGGCGTGCGCGGCAAGGGCATCAAGACGAAGCTGATACTGCCCGTGAATCTGCTGCGTGCGTGTTCGCAAAGCCTGCGTGCGCTGTGCACAGTGAAGCCCGACGTAGTGCTCGGCATGGGCGGATACATCACGTTTCCGGCTGGTTTGATGTCGAAGCTGAGCGGCACGCCGCTTGTGCTACACGAACAGAATTCAATCTCGGGACTGGCGAACAAGGTGCTTGTGCACTTGGCCAAACGCGTGCTGGTCGCGTTCCCAAATGCACTGCCGAATGCTGAATGGACAGGAAATCCAATTCGTGCGGAATTTGCGGAGACTCTGCCACCCAAAGAACGCTACGCCGCGCGGAATGTGGGTCCTGAAGCGTGTCTCAACGTTCTGGTCGTCGGGGGCAGTCTGGGTGCAGTCGCTTTGAATGAAACCGTACCGAAGGCGCTCGCGTTGCTCGACCCGGCGCTGCGTCCGCGCGTCGTGCATCAGGCGGGAGCCAAGCATATCGATGCGTTGAAAGCGAACTACGCAGCGGCGGGTTTATCGGCGGATGACGATGTTCAACTGGTGCCGTTTATCGACGATATGGCGAGCGCTTACGCCGCAGCGGATCTCGTGATCTGCCGCTCGGGTGCGATGACCGTGTCCGAGATCGCGGCGGTTGGCGTGGCCGCGCTGTTCGTGCCGTTCCCGTTCGCCGTCGATGACCACCAGACCACCAACGCCACGTTCCTCGCTAATGCGGGCGCGGCCCACTTAATACAACAGCACGATTTGTCGGCGGAAAAGCTCGCCGGCTGGTTGCGCGAACAGACTCGCGAGACGCTTGGCCACATGGCCGTGAAGGCTCGCGCCCTGGCGATACCCGACGCGGCTGAACGCGTCGGCCGGGTCTGCGCCGATATAGCCGGCTTGAGCGCGCTGATGCAAGCGCCGAAGGAAATTCAGCCATGAAACATATCGTCAAACACATTCACTTTGTCGGCATTGGCGGCGCGGGGATGAGCGGCATTGCAGAGGTGTTGCTCAACCTCGGTTATCAGGTCAGCGGCTCGGACCTGACGAGCAACGGCGTGACTGATCGCCTTATTACGCTGGGTGCACGCGTCGTGATCGGGCATCGTGAAGAGAATATCGACGGTGCGAATGCCGTGGTCGTGTCGACCGCCGTGCGCTCCGATAACCCCGAGGTGCTGGCCGCGCGCCATCGTCGAATTCCGATTGTGCCGCGCGCCGTGATGCTCGCGGAACTGATGCGACTTAAGCAGGGCATCGCGATTGCCGGCACGCACGGCAAGACCACGACCACGTCGCTGGTGGCAAGCGTGCTGGCCGCGGGCGGACTTGATCCGACCTTCGTGATCGGCGGCCGCTTGATCAGCGCCGGCGCGAATGCGCGGCTGGGTACGGGCGATTTCATCGTGGCTGAAGCCGATGAATCCGACGCGTCGTTCCTGAATCTCTTCCCAGTGATCGAAGTCATCACGAACATCGATGCCGATCACATGGATACCTACGGCCATGACTTCGCGCGGCTGAAGCAGGTGTTCATCGAATTCACGCACCGGCTGCCGTTCTACGGCATCGCGGTACTGTGCGTGGATGATCCGAACGTGCGTGAAATCCTGCCGTTCGTGTCGAAGCCGATCATCCGCTATGGCCTCGGCGCCGAAGCGCAAGTGCGCGCGGTGAACGTGGAAGCACGCGACGGCAAGATGCATTTCACGACGCTGCGTGAAGACGCAATGCCTTTGGACATCGTGTTGAATCTGCCGGGCACGCACAACGTGCAGAACGCGCTGGCCGCTATCGCAATTGCGACTGAACTTGAAGTCGCCGATGCCGATATCCAGAGAGCATTGCAGGAATTTACGGGCGTAGGCCGGCGTTTTCAGCGCTACGGCGAAGTGAATGTGAAAACGGCCGAAGGCGGCGCATACACGCTGATTGACGACTACGGTCATCACCCGGTCGAGATGGCAGCGACGGTTGCTGCGGCGCGCGGCGCATTTTCTGGCCGGCGTCTTGTGCTCGTGTTCCAGCCGCATCGATACACGCGTACGCGCGATTGCTTCGAAGATTTCGTGCGGGTGCTGTCCACGGTCGACGCCCTCGTTCTCACCGACGTCTACGCGGCAGGCGAAGCGCCGATCGCCGCCGCCGATGGCCGCGCGCTGGCGCGCGCGATTCGCGTGGCGGGAAAAGTGGAGCCGGTATTTGTCGAAACAGTGGATGAGATGCTGGACGCGATTGCCACATTGGCGCGTAACGGCGACGTAGTGATCACGATGGGCGCCGGTTCTATCGGTGGCGTATGTGCTCGGCTGACGGCACAAGTTCAGGATTCGAAGGTTTTGAAATGACGAGCAATGTAATCGACCCCAAGGTGTTCGGCAAAGTGGCTGTGCTGCTTGGCGGGGAAACCGCGGAGCGCGAGGTATCGTTGAATTCGGGACGTCTTGTACAGCAGGGATTATGCGATGTCGGCATCGACGCGCATCCGTTCGATCCGGCGGAACGGCCGCTGGCCGAATTGAAATCCGAAGGGTTTGCGCGGGTGTTTATCGCGTTGCATGGTGGGTATGGCGAGAACGGCCAGTTGCAGGGTGCGCTCGATTTCTACGGCATCAAATATACGGGCAGCGGTGTGCTCGGTTCGGCACTTGGCCTCGATAAATTCCGCACGAAGCTCGTGTGGCAACAAACCGGCGTGCCAACGCCGCCGTTCGAAGTCGTGATGCGCGGTGACGACTACGAAGCGCATGCGCAAAAGATTGTTGCGAAGCTCGGTTTGCCGCTGTTCGTGAAGCCGGCGAGCGAAGGGTCGAGCGTTGCGGTGATCAAGGTGAAGAGCGCGGAAACGCTGGTGCCGGCACTGATCGAAGCGGCGAAGTTCGACAAGATCGTGTTGGTCGAGAAAAGCATTGAAGGCGGCGGTGAATACACGTGCTGTATCGCGGGCGACCTGGACTTGCCGATCATCAAGATCGTGCCGGCCGGCGAGTTCTACGACTACAACGCGAAGTACATCGCCGACGACACGCAGTACCCGATTCCCTGTGGTCTCACACCCGCCGAGGAAACGCGCATGAAGCAGCTTTCATGCCGCGCGTTCGACGTGCTCGGCTGCACCGACTGGGGCCGTGCGGATTTCATGATGGACAGTGACGGCAATCCGTACTTCCTGGAAGTGAACACCGCGCCGGGCATGACGGACCACTCGCTGCCGCCAAAAGCGGCGTGTGCGGTCAGGATCAGCTACAAGGATCTGGTGGTGAAGGTGTTGTCGTTGACATTGCAAGACTGAACCGACGTAGACGAAACCGAACATGTGGAATAACGCTCGTCAGATGAACCTTACGGCCAACGCACTGCACGTATTGCTCGTGTTCGTGCTGCTTGGGGCCGCCGGTTACTGGGCGATCCAGCGGCCGGAGTTCCGCCTGCGCGAGATCCAGATTGGCGGCAACACGTTGCACATCAATTCGCCGACCGTGCGCGCAAGCGTGGTGGGGCATTTGAAGGGCAATTATTTCACCGTTGATCTCGATGCTGCACGCACCGCGTTCGAACAGATGCCGTGGGTACGCCACGCGAGCGTGCGGCGCGTGTGGCCGAATGCGCTGGCGGTGACGCTGGAAGAATTCAAGCCGCTCGGCACGTGGGGGACGGATCAGTTGGTGAGCGTGGACGGCGACCTGTTCACGGCGAACCAGGGCGAACTCGACGACGATCTGCCCGCGTTCGAAGGGCCGGATGGATCGGCGAAAGAAGTGGTCGCACGGTATCACGATTTCACGAAGTGGTTTGCGCCACTCGACGCGTATCCGGAAGAAGTCATCTTGTCGCCGCGATATGCGTGGACAGTGAAGCTTTCCAACGGCACGCAGATTGAATTGGGGCGCGAGCGCAATCAGGACACGTTGTTTGATCGCAGCCGACGGTTCGTGGCGGCGTGGTCGGCGGTGACGGGGCGGTGGGGAAATGACATCGAGTACGCGGATTTGCGCTATCCGAACGGCTTTGCGATCAAGGCCGCCGGCATGCGCTTTATCAGCGACACCGACAAAGCGAAGAAGTAAGCAGACATCACAGGCAATGAGCACGCTATGAGCAAAGACTACAAAGACTTACTGGTCGCCCTCGACATCGGGACGTCGAAGGTGGTGGCTATCGTCGCCGAGTTGAAAGGCGAAGGCCACTACGAGGTGATCGGGCTCGGCCAGAGCGACTCGAAGGGATTGAAAAAGGGCGTTGTCGTCAACATCGAGGCAACCGTCCAGTCGATCAAGCGCGCGCTCGAAGAGGCCGAACTGATAGCCGATTGCAAGATCACGAATGTATTCGCCGGCATCGCTGGTAGTCACATTCGAAGCTTCAATTCGAGCGGCATGGTCGCCATCAAGGAAAAGGAAGTCACGCAGGCCGATGTGGCGCGCGTGATCGAAACAGCCAAGGCGATCAACATCCCGACCGATCAGCAGGTGCTGCATATCCTGACGCAAGAATTCATCATCGACGGCCAGGAAGACGTGCGCGAGCCGATCGGCATGAGCGGTATCCGGCTGGAAGTGAAGGTGCACATCGTGACGGGCGCGGTGAGCGCGGCGCAGAACATCGTGAAGTGCGTGCGCCGCGGCGGGCTCGAAGTGAACGACCTGATTTTCCAGCCGCTGGCTTCGTCGCTGGCGGTGCTGACGGAAGACGAGAAGGAGCTTGGCGTGGTGCTCGTCGATATCGGCGGTGGCACGACGGACATCGCCATCTTCAGCGAAGGCGCGATCCGTCATACGGCGGTGATCCCTATTGCCGGCGACCAGATCACGAGCGACGTGGCCATGGCGTTACGCACGCCGACGCCCGATGCGGAAGATATCAAGGTAAGCTACGGGATCGCGAAGCAGGCGCTGGCGGATCCGGACGAAATGATCGAAGTGCCGGGACTCGGCGAGCACGGTTCGCGCACGTTGTCGCGGCAGGCGCTCGCGGCTGTGGTCGAACCGCGCGTTGAAGAACTGTTCTCGCTCGTGCAGCAGGTCGTGCGCGAGTCGGGTTACGAAGAATTGCTGAGCAGCGGCGTGGTGCTGACCGGTGGCGCATCGATGATGCCCGGCATGGTCGGGCTTGGCGAAGACATCTTCCTGAAGCCGGTGCGTATCGGTGTGCCCGAATACGCGGGCGGTTTGGCAGATGTGGTTCGCAATCCGCGTTATTCCACAGCGATGGGTTTGCTCGTCGAAGGCCGTTCGCAACGCATGCGTGGCCGCAAGGTCGCCGTGCAGTCCGGATCGATGGGACAGGTGTTGGGACGCATGAAAGATTGGTTCCTGGGAAATTTCTGACAAACAGAATTCGCGCTGGTGCCGGCGGCTGGCGCGCGACAAGAGGTTGCCCGATCTCTTGCCGAATAACGCCGATTTTCATTCTTGACGGAGGCAATATGGATTTCGAAATGCTGGAAACGGAAACCAACGGAACGATCATCAAGGTCGTTGGTGTTGGTGGTGCTGGCGGTAATGCAGTACAGCATATGATCAACCGTGGGGTCCAGGGCGTGGACTTCATCGTGATGAACACGGATGCGCAGGCGCTCGCGTGTTCGCGTGCCACCTCGGTGATCCAGTTGGGCAACACGGGTCTGGGAGCTGGTGCCAAGCCGGACATGGGCAAGGCTGCAGCGGAAGATGCGCGTGAGCGTATTGCCGATGCACTGCGCGGTGCGCACATGGTGTTCATCACTGCAGGCATGGGTGGCGGTACGGGTACGGGTGCAGCACCGGTGGTGGCTCAGATCGCGAAGGAAATGGGTATCTTGACGGTGGGCGTGGTCAGCAAGCCGTTCGAGTTCGAAGGCGGTCGCCGCATGCGCGTGGCTGAAGCAGGATCGCAGCAACTGGAGGATCACGTCGACTCGCTGATCGTCGTTCTGAACGACAAGCTGTTCGAGGTGATGGGCGATGACGCCGAGATGGACAAGTGCTTCCAGTGCGCTGATGACGTATTGAACAACGCTGTTGCCGGCATCGCGGAAATCATCAACGTCGACGGGCTGGTCAACGTCGACTTCGAAGACGTTAAGACGGTGATGGGCGAGCAAGGCAAGGCGATGATGGGCACGGCGACAGTTGCCGGCGTTGATCGCGCACGCCTGGCTGCTGAACAAGCCGTGGCAAGTCCGCTGCTGGAAGGCGTGGATTTGTCGGGCGCGCGTGGCGTGCTGGTGAACATCACGTCGAGCCGTTCGCTGCGTCTGTCGGAAACGCGTGAAGTGATGAACACGATCAAGTCGTATGCGGCAGAAGACGCGACCGTGATCTTCGGTGCGGTGTATGACGACGCCATGGGCGATGCATTGCGCGTGACGGTTGTAGCCACTGGTCTCGGCCGTGCAGCGAAGAAGCAACAAGCTGTACCGATGACCCTGCTGCGTACCGGGACGGATAACGCATCGATCACACATGCGCAGCACAGCTACGCACTGCAGCAATCGAACGGTACGGATTACGGCGCGCTGGATACGCCGGCAGTGTGGCGTTCGTCGCGTGAAACGGCAGCTTCGCACGTGCAGGCGCTGCAGGAAAAGGGCGTGGATACGTACGACATTCCGGCGTTCCTGCGCAAGCAAGCCGACTGATGATTTTTGCCGGGGCGGCTGGTTTTTTGTATTAAACGCACATAGGCAAAAGCTTCAGGCGAAGGTCGTGCTGTCTCAGGTTTCAGGCTGCGTCTGCTGAACGCTGGACTGTGGTTGAGTGACCGCTTCGATTACGTTCATCATCATCTATATTGGGACGAGATCGAACGATGAGAGCAGTCGTCGCGCGACGACGTTGAATGTGTGACGTATGAATCAAGTTTGAATCGCTGACGTGACCAGCACTGACTCAATGAAAGGCCGATCCATGATCAAGACAGGTGAAACGCTGTCCGACGAACGCCTTTTCGAATTTATCGATGTGGCGTCGGAGGGTTGCACCGTGGGATCGAACGGTTTCTCGGTGCGCGAGCGGACGGCGGGCATCGACGAAATCTGGTGTGTCTCCGTCAACGACGCGTTCGTGATGAACGCGGGGGGGACGCGATCTTCAAACCTCGGGCAAGGTGAAGATGATCGCCGACGGCAGCGCACGTTTTACCCGAGCACTCGGCCTGGAGCAAGATTTGTCGGAGCGTGGCATGGGAATTCACTCCCAGCGTTACGCCATGGTGGTCGAGGACAGCGTGGTCAAGACGCTGAATCTTGAAGCGCCCGGCAAGTTTGAAGTCAACAGCGCTGAGAGCGTATTGGCGACGTTGGGCTGATGTTTGAAGCAATGTTCAGCGGATGTTGGGCCGTTTTCAGGTCAGTAGGCGGGGAATTATGTTGCATTCGTGCTACATAAAATGACGTTCGTGCCGACTTTTGAAATATGCCGCAACAAAGTCTTAACAAAGCCGTAACGCGGCGCCGATGTCCGGGAATGCCTCCATTCCGGTCATCGGCCGACGCTTCTTGCTTTCGCGTGGCACATCATCAAACGTGCTGAACTTACCCGGTAACGTGGGGAAACAAGTTGCAAGCTTTCTTCCGGGATGACGCGAGGCGATTGGAGTATACTCCGGGGTATTGAATAAGAGTTCACGATTGATTTTCTCAATCGAGAGTCGTAATCGAAGCGAAAAAGATCATGTTGAAGCAGCGAACCATTAAAACCATTGTCAAAACCGTCGGGATCGGCCTGCATTCGGGCCGCAAGGTGGATTTGGCGCTTCGGCCCGCTCCGGCTAATACCGGTATTGTCTTTGCGCGAATCGACCTGCCTGTGCCGGTGGACATTCCGGTGTCGGCCATGGCTATCGGCGACACGCGCCTGGCTTCAGTATTGCAGAAGGATGGCGCGCGCGTGTCGACCATCGAACATTTGATGTCGGCATGCGCGGGACTGGGTATCGACAATCTGTATGTCGATGTCACGGCTGAAGAAATTCCGATTATGGATGGCAGCGCTGCTTCGTTCGTGTTTCTGGTTCAATCGGCGGGTATTGAAGAGCAGAACGCGGCAAAGAAATTCATCAAGGTGACGAAGCCGATTGAAGTCCGCGACGGCGATAAATTCGCGCGTCTCGATCCGTATTTCGGCTTCAAACTGAAGTTCACCATTGATTTTCGCCACCCGGCTGTCGATAAAACCGGGCAAGCACTTGAAGTGGATTTTGCGAATACGTCATATGTCCGGGATATCGCCCGTGCACGGACGTTCGGTTTTGCGCATGAAGTGGAAATGATGCGTGAACTCGGATTGGCGCGGGGTGGCAGTATGGATAATGCCATCGTGCTGGACGAATACCGGATTCTGAATAATGACAGTTTGCGTTATGAAGACGAGTTTGTGAAGCACAAGATGCTGGATGCGATCGGTGACTTATATGTCGCGGGTCATCCGCTGCTGGCGTCGTATGCCGCATATAAAGGCGGCCACGCAATGAATAACATGTTGCTGCGTGAATTACTGGCGCACGAAGACGCGTATGAAGTTGTCACGTTCGAGGATAAGCAAGCGGCACCGCGTGGTTTCGCTTTCGATATCCAGACGGCGTTTGCGTAATTAAGAATTAAGTTTGAATGAAATGAGCGGCTGCTTTCGAGCGCCGCTCATTTTTTTTGTGTTTTCGCGTGATGACGCGCTGCCATTTTCGCGAGCGCTTCCTGAAGCGGCGACGGTTCGAGCGTTTCGGCGAGCGTTTGCAACGCGTCGGCTCCGGCGGCAGACATGCACGCTTGTTTGGGCGGCACGACATCTTTCATTGCCTGGGGCCGGACGCGAATCTTCAGGGCATTGACTGCCCAGCCGCGCTGTTGTAAATCCACTAAAAGACGCGGCTCGATGTGCCGAAGGCGGGCGGCGAGCGCGTTATGTGCGGCGAAAAGGGCTAATACGCCGTCTTTAATGAACCCCGGTTCCACGTTGGATCCAAGATAATCGGGGAGCAACGCCGCCAGATCGCGTTGCAGCGCCGTCACTTGCTCGACGCCGGCGCGCAGCGCGAGAAACTCGCTGGTGCGCCCGAGCACCTCCGTCAGCGCTTGCGGCTTGCGGGGATCGAAGCGTGGTGGAGGCCTTGAATTCGGCGGAAATCGGCTCATTTTTCAATCTGTGGGGCTGGCGGCATCTAGTAGTGGGAGTGGGGCTGGCGGCGATGTACTGATTGTAACACTCGCACCCTGTGACATGGCGGCGCGCTCGCCGGTTTGAACGGCTCCGGCGTGCCGTTGGGCCGATGTGCCACAAACGATGTGCACGCAAGCTCCATCGGGTGCGCGTGCTAAATTCTCGATTCGATTTCACCCATGGACTTAAGCCGCCGAGGTTCCCCGAACTGGGACGCACCCAGCGCGCTCTAAGTCGATACCGCGACGCAGACACTGATCCGATGACCACCGGTTTCCTCCAAAAGTTTTTTGGCAGTCGCAACCAGCGCCTAGTCAAGCAGTACCAAAAGACCGTTGCGGCGATCAATGCTTTCGAGCCGATGATCGAGCAGTACACGGACAAGCAACTGCGCGCGAAGACCGACGAGTTCCGGCAGCGCGTGGCGAGCAGCGAATCGCTCGACCGGTTGCTGCCCGAAGCGTTTGCCGTGTGCCGCGAGGCCAGCAAACGCGTGCTGAAGATGCGTCACTTCGACGTCCAGCTGATCGGCGGCATGGTGTTGCACTACGGCAAGATCGCGGAAATGCGCACGGGTGAGGGCAAGACGCTCGTCGCCACGCTGGCCGCGTATCTGAACGCGTTGTCCGGGCGCGGCGTGCACGTGGTTACGGTGAACGACTACCTCGCGCAACGCGACGCCAAGTGGATGGGCAAGCTCTACAACTTCCTCGGGTTGTCGTGGGGCATTAACCTCTCGCAGATGGAACACGCACAGAAGCAGGAAGCTTATGCCGCGGACATCACGTACGGCACGAACAACGAGTTCGGCTTCGATTACCTGCGCGACAACATGGTCTATGAGACCCACGCCCGCATGCAGCGTCCCCTGAATTTCGCGATCGTCGACGAAGTGGACTCGATTCTTATAGACGAAGCGCGTACGCCGCTAATTATTTCCGGCCAGGCCGAAGATCACACCGAACTCTACGTGCGCATGAATGCGCTGCCGCTGCTGCTCGAGCAGCAGATCGGCGAAGAGAAGGCGGACGGCACGGGTGTCGAGAAGCCGGGCGATTACACGCTCGACGAAAAAGCGCGTCAGGTTTTCCTCACCGAACAAGGTCACGAAAAGGCCGAGCGCCTGCTGGCCGAGTGGGGCCTGATCGGTGAAGGCGAAAGTCTTTATGCGGCGCAAAACATTACGCTGATGGATCACGTGTACGCCGCGTTACGCGCGCACACGCTGTTTTTCCGCGACCAGCATTACGTGGTCCAGGGCAATGAAGTCGTGATCGTCGACGAGTTCACCGGTCGCATGATGACCGGCCGGCGCTGGTCAGACGGCCTGCATCAGGCTGTGGAAGCGAAGGAACACGTCAAGATCCAGAACGAGAACCAGACGCTTGCGTCCATCACGTTCCAGAATTTCTTCCGTATGTACTCGAAGCTGTCCGGCATGACCGGTACGGCGGATACCGAAGCGTACGAATTCAACGAGATCTACGGCCTGGAAACGGTCGTGATCCCGACGAACCGTCCGCCGAGGCGGATCGACAAGCAGGATCAGATCTACAAGACAGCGAAGGAACGCTACGACGCCGTGACGCGCGATATTCGCGAATGCGTCGAGCGCGGGCAACCGGTGCTGGTCGGTACTACGTCCATTGAGGCGTCGGAGTTGCTGTCCGGCCTGCTCACGCAAGCGAGTCTCAAGCACGAAGTGCTGAACGCGAAGCAGCACGCACGCGAAGCGGCAATTGTTGCGGAAGCTGGGCGCCCCGCCGCGGTCACCATTGCGACGAACATGGCCGGTCGCGGTACGGACATCGTGCTGGGCGGCAATGTGGAGAAGCAGTCGTCGTTTATCGACGCGGACGAGTCGCTCTCCGACGAAGAAAAACAATGCCGCATCAAGCATCTCGAAGACGAATGGCAAGCGCTGCACGACCGTGTGAAGGCGGCGGGCGGGCTGCATATCATTGGTACGGAACGGCACGAATCGCGTCGTATCGACAATCAGTTGCGCGGTCGTGCCGGACGTCAGGGCGATCCGGGTTCGTCGCGGTTTTACCTGTCGCTCGAAGATCCACTTTTGCGTATCTTCGCCGGCAACCGTGTGCGCTCGATCATGGACCGCCTGAAGATGCCGGAAGGCGAGGCGATTGAGGCGGGCATTGTCACGCGCTCGATCGAATCGGCGCAGCGCAAGGTGGAAGCGCGCAACTTCGACATCCGCAAGCAATTGCTCGAGTACGACGACGTATCGAACGATCAGCGCAAGGTGATCTACCAGCAGCGCAACGAACTGCTCGAAGCAACCGATGTGGCGGAGACCATCACCGCCATGCGCCAGAGCGTGATCACCGAGGTGACGCGTACGTACATTCCGGCGGGAAGCATTGAAGAGCAATGGAGCGCGCCGGAACTGGAAGAAGTGCTGCGCAACGAATGGTCACTCGATTTCGCTGTCCAGGAGATGATCAAGGAGTCGAATTCCATCGACGCGGACGAGATTCTGGAAGCGGTAGTTTCCGCCGCCGCCGAAAGCTACGAAGCCAAGGTAGCGTTGGTCGGACGCGAATCGTTCAGCGCCTTTGAGCATTCGATCATGCTGCAGACGCTGGACAGCCGCTGGCGCGAGCACCTCGCCGCACTGGATCACCTGCGTCAGGGTATCCATCTGCGTGGTTACGCGCAGAAAAATCCGAAGCAGGAATACAAGCGCGAGGCGTTTGAACTATTCGGCGCTATGCTTGATTCGGTGAAGCAGGAAGTCACGCGAGTCGTGATGAACGTGCAGATCCAGTCGCCGGAGCAGCTTGAAGAAGCCGCCGAACAGTACGAAGAGAAGGGCAGCCATCTGGAGAACGTGTCGTTCCAGCACGCGGAATTCGCGGATGGCGGCGCGGCGGCAGCATTGATCGCGGCAGATGCCACCACGCAGATGATCAATCAGGCGATGGCATACGGCGACGACCTGCCGAAGGTTGGCCGCAACGACCCGTGCCCGTGCGGCAGCGGCAAGAAGTACAAAAACTGTCACGGCAAGCTTGCATAATTAACGGTTGAAGAGCATTAGCGAGCAACAAAGAGCATTGGAGACAGGCGACGCAGCGATGCGTCGTTTGTCTTTGGCAGGCTGGTTTTGGTATCCCCGGGCGTCCGTCTTTCAAACAAGTCAGGCTCCGTTTCTTTCATCCCTGTGCCGTTGCGCCTTCTGCGCGCGGGCACTCGCCACTTTCAGCGAGTCGCGAACATGGCCGTCAATTTCCCCTTGATCGATCCCGCCCACCTGTTTCCCGTCGCCGGCGTCACGCTAGGTTGGGCCGAGGCGAACATTCGAAAACCGAATCGCAAGGACGTGCTGGTCATACAAATCGAAGAAGGTGCGACGGTCGGCGGCGTGTTCACGCAAAACCGTTTCTGCGCGGCGCCCGTGACGGTGTGTCGCGAGCATCTGGACGCAGTGCGCGCAGGCGCCAAGGGCATTCGCGCGCTGGTGGTGAACACGGGCAACGCGAATGCGGGAACCGGCGAACCAGGTATGGCGCACACGCGCGAAACGTGTGAGGCACTGGCGGCGCTGCTGGACCTGGAAGCCACGCAGATCCTGCCGTTTTCGACCGGCGTGATTCTCGAGCCGCTGCCCGTTGATTGTTTGAAAGCGGGATTGCCCGCCGCGCTGGCGAATCAAAAGCTGGCTCACTGGTACGACGCCGCGCAAACCATCATGACCACGGACACCTTGCCGAAAGCGGCATCGCGTCGGGTTCAGATCGATGGCCATACGGTCACGCTGTCGGGTATCAGCAAGGGCGCCGGCATGATCCGGCCGAATATGGCGACCATGCTCGGTTTTCTCGCCTGCGACGCTGCTGTCACGCAACCGGTGCTCGATACGCTGATCAAGTACGTTGCAGATCGCTCGTTCAACTGCATCACCATTGACGGCGATACTTCGACGAACGATTCGTTTATCGTGATTGCTTCCGGCAAGTCGACGCTGCTTTTGATCGCTTCCACAGACTCGTCCGCTTATTTCGCGTTGCGCGAGGCGGTAACGTCGGTGGCGCAGGAGCTGGCGCAACTGATCGTGCGTGACGGCGAGGGCGCAACCAAGTTCATGACGGTGACGGTAGAGGGCGGCACGAGCGAAGCCGAATGCCGCCTGATCGCCTATGCGATCAGCCATTCGCCGCTCGTCAAGACCGCGTTCTACGCGTCCGATCCCAACCTCGGTCGGATTCTTGCCGCTATCGGTTATGCGGGCGTGACGGATCTCGACGTGAATAAGATCGATCTGTATCTCGACGACGTCCTGGTCGCGAAGAACGGTGGCCGCAATCCTGAGTATCGCGAGGAAGACGGCCAGCGCGTGATGAAGAAAAGCGAGATCGCGATCCGTGTGCTGCTAGGCCGCGGTCAGGCCGACGCTACCATCTGGACGTGCGATTTCTCGCACGATTACGTCAGCATCAACGCCGATTACCGGTCATGAATATGGATAAACTCGAACAATTTCTGACCCGTGCCGAAGCCGTCCTGGCGCGCGTAGAAGGGATGTTGCCGCCGGCTTCGTGGAACAGCGCCGTGGCGTTTCGCTGGCGCAAGCGCCAGGGACGCGGGTTCCTGCAGCCGGTGGCGAATTTGTCGCCGTTGTCGCTGACGATCTTTGCAATATCGAGCGCCAGAAGGGGCTTATCGAGCAGAACACGCGGCAGTTCGTGCGCAAGTCGCCGGCGAACAACGTGCTGATCTACGTCTACGCAACGTCGAACCGGCGTCATTTGTTGCCCGAATATATGAGCGACAACGAGACGTACGAACACACGTCCGACTGTGAAATTCATCCCGGTGAAGTAGTCGAGGAAAAAATCTCGTTGTCCGAGCGATTCGGACTGTGAGTGAGCTTCTATCCGTTCAAATAGGACGATTACCTGACACCCACCTGACAATCGTCGGGCACTGGCTGAGGCATTTCGGCTGCCAGGAACAAGAGATCGTCGGTGCTCGCGGCGACGCACTCGTGTTGGCGCTGGAGCGCGGGTCGCGCTCGGGACGCGTGGCGTGGCAATTCGCCCGCGACTGGTCGGGCCGCAAGGCATGAGCACTTCTACTACGAGCGTTTCAAACACGGCGCCCGATGGGCGCAAGGTGACGGATGTCGCGGTCGGCGTGCTCGTTCAGCCAGATGGCCGTTATTTGCTGGCGCAGCGTCCGGAAGGCAAGCCGTATGAAGGTTACTGGGAGTTTCCCGGCGGCAAGCTGGAAGCGGGGGAAAGTGTTGAAGCGGCGCTCACGCGGGAATTGCATGAGGAATTGGGTATCGACGTGACCGGTTGCGAGCGCTGGCGGACCCTCGAACACGATTACCCCCATGCGTACGTGCGACTCTACTTTTGCAAGGTGACGGCGTGGAGCGGTGAGCCGGTTGGACGTGAAGGCCAGGCACTGGCCTGGCAGCACCTTCCCGCCGATGTCGCGCCGTTGCTGCCCGCAGCCATTCCGGTGCTGGAATGGCTTGCGGCTGAAGCAGTCTAGACGCTTTGTTTCGCGGCGGAGTCTTGCTAGGCGGCCTAGTTCAGGCCGCTCTATATGAGAGTCTTCATCGGGCGGTGGGTCTTGCGTGCGGACTGCCGCAGATCTTGTAATTCTCGGTCGCCCAGGCACCGAGATCGATCTGCTTGCGACGGTCTGACAAAACGGACGAAAGCGGCTTTCAGGAACCCAGCGGACGTTCTTCTCGCAAGTCGGGCATTAACGATAGTGGTCATTCTGCAGTGCAGATTTAGATAGGTTGAGTTCAGTAAATGGGGTTTTCACCCCCAACTTAAAGACTGCACAGCGTCAGGTGGAATGGGATGTCGGCATCTACTGCGCGTGGCCTCAGATCGCCGTCCTGCACCGTGAAGCGTATCCACAGCATGTACTTGTTCGCGCTCGCTTCGGGAATCAGGCGGGTGTCGGACGGTACCCGCACCTGCATCAATTGATAAGTTCGACCCGAAAGCATCTGCTGATAGCTGCCTTGCATTGCCATCACTTTGGACGCCTGTCCGGATTCGCGTGCGAGACGCAGCACGATAGTAGCTGCGTCGCATAATGGCAGCATGGGTGTGACCCATTTCGCGATGTCCCCGCGGCGCTCCTCGGCTGGATTTTGTTGCCACGCGAAGTACGACGGAAGGTCGAAGCGGCAGGTTCCACCCGGAATGATCGTACGGCTTCGAATACTCGCGAGCCACTCGTTATCGGCCAGATGCTGGCCTGTTTTGCCCTGCATCTGCCCGAGGCCGGCTAAGGTCTGCTCGATCTCGCCCAGCACCGACTCCAGCGCATCCTGCTCGATACCGGGATTGCCGCGGAACGGCGCGAGCGTCTGACGTTGCCGCTCCAGTTCCTTCATCAGGTCCGCTTTCAGATCCGTGCGGCCCGCGACTTCGGCGATCTCGAACAACGTGGTCAGTGCAGCGTGATGTTCGCGCGGGTCTTCTCGAGTCGTAAAGAAGGTGAAGCGCTCGAAAAGGTCTTCGAGACGCAGCAGCGTTCTGATTCGCTCGTTGAAGGGGTACTCGTAAAGGATCAAGCGCGCTCGCCTCGGCGTTGGTCGATGGGTTCGATGGCAGAAAGTGAGGACATTCTAATGCCGCATCAAACCCCAGGCAAATCCACATGTTTAATCGCATCCGGCGCGCATTTTCAGCGCCGTTCGTGACGAGTTCGAACGCGTTGCATGCACTTGCTAGGTACGCGCTTTGCTCGGGCCGGACGCCATTGCCACATAGCGTGCGTGCAAGGTGTTCACCTTGCGCTGCAGCGTTTCCAGCGTGGCGGCAGAGTCATTGACGACGACGTCGTCGGCGGCTGCCAGACGCGCTTCACGCGTGGCCTGACGCGCGATGATGGCGAGCACCTGATCGCGTGTGAAGCCATTGCGCCGGATCACACGCTCGATTTGCGTGTCCACCGGGCAGTCGACCACGAGAATCCGCTCCACTTTGCTGGTGCATTCGCCTGCTTCAATCAGCAACGGGACCACGACGATGTGATAAGCACCTTGTGCTGCATTGCGCTGACGTTCGCTTTCGGCGCGGATCAGCGGATGCGTGATCGATTCGAGTTGAGCCTTGGCGGCGTTATCGGAGAAAACGCGCATACGCATCTTCGCGCGATCCAGCGAACCGTCAGCAGCGACGTATTCCGGGCCGAATGTGCTTTCGATCAGCGGCATCGCGACGCCGCCCGGTGCGGTGATCTGGTGCGCAATCAAGTCCGTATCGATGACGGGCACACCACGCGCGGCGAATATGTCCGCCACCGTGGTCTTGCCGCTGCCGATCCCGCCGGTCAGGCCGATGCTGAACATCGTTCAACCCCCTTTTTGTCTCGGTTTATCCGCCGAACATTGCGTAAAGCGGCGTACCGAATAACGTAATCACGCCGCCTGCCGCGAGAAACGGCCCGAACGGCAACGGTTCTTCAAACCGCATCTTGCCGATACCCGTTGCCGCCAGGCCGAAGATGGCGCCCGCCACCGCCGACAACAGCACGACCTGCGGGAGCGCTTGCCAGCCAAGCCACGCGCCGAGCGCGCCGAGCAGCTTGAAATCGCCGTAACCCATGCCTTCCACGCCGCGTACCAGCCTGAACAGCCAATACACGCCCCAGAGAAACAGATAACCCGTGATCGTGCCGATCACCGCTTCGTGCAGCGGGACGAATGTCGTGCCGAGATTGACGATCAGGCCGGCCCACAGCAGAGGCAATGTCAGCGTGTCGGGCAGATAGCGGGTATCGAAGTCGATCAGGCTCGCGGTCAGCAGCGTCGCGCATAAGCCGAACGCGGCGAGCGCGATCAGTGCGGGCCCGAACGCAAACAGCGAGAGGGCGGCAAACAGCGCGGTAGCCAGTTCCGTCAGCGGATAACGAGCGCTGACGCGGCCATTGCACTTCGCGCAATGGCCGCGCAGCAGTACATAACTCACAACCGGAATATTTTCCCACGCCCGCAACACGTGGCCGCAGTGGGAGCAGACGCTGCGAGGGACGGCGAGGTTGTAGCGGGCGAGCGGCGTGGCGTCGGGCTTGCTGTCATCCGCATCGTTCTCCTTGACGACAGCGTTCTCCGCTTTCCACGCGCGTTCGAGCATGATCGGCAGGCGGTGCACGACCACCGTCAGAAAGCTGCCGATCACCAGCCCGAAGATGATCGCGAAACCATACTGCGCCGCGAGCGGCAAGGCGCCGAACACGGAGCCGTAAGCGTCGAGATAGCGGCCTGAAAACTCCGCCTGATACAAAGGCTGCATGGCTGTCCTAGGTTGAATTCGGCTGCGATGCTACACCACCTACACCACATTCCCGAGTTGAATGATCGGAAGATACATCGCGACGACGAGCCCGCCCACCAATGCACCGATCACGACGATCACGACCGGTTCACACAGGCTCGCGAACGCACTGGTCTGTTCGTCTACCTGACGGTCGCCCAGTGTAGCGAGATCGAGCAGCATCGCGTCGAGCGAACCGGATTCCTCGGCCACGGCGATAGGCTGCGCTACATCCGGCGGAAAGCAGCCAACTGCACGCATGGCGGCGGCGAACCGCTCGCCGCTCCGAACGAGCCTGGCGATCTCGACGGTGGCGGTATCGAAGATCTTTCGATTACCCACAAGTTTCTTGTTTACTTTCGAAAGTTTTGTTAAGGAAGGTCTGCATAACCGTTTTTCGGAGT
>CALNPU010000029.1 GCA_940588625.1 uncultured Caballeronia sp. | reverse complement strand
GAGGCTCCATCATGGCACCGTGACGCCGACCTGCGGCTTCCGCCGCAGCCGCGGGACGGGGAAGTCCCTTTCATTCGCGAAGTGCGCTACGTGATTACGTCTTTACGTTATAAGCGTCAAACCCCGCTTCGAACCCGGTCGATATTGTATCGCCGGACGTTTCCGCTTTCCCCCGTCGCCGCTGTTCTTGCCCGTTGCCCGCTCAAGGCACTTTCGCGCCTGTATCCGTCTATGCAGCCGCAACTGCCGCTCGGCGCGTGCGTTTTTCAGCGTTCGCTGAAACAGCGCGCGACCTCGCACCTCGTAGGCTGAGAGCTCGGCGAGCATTGCGTTCAGGTCTTCCAGTTGCCGCTCCAGAACAGCACGATGTGCCGCGATGGTGTCAGAACGCATGCAATTGGACAACCGTCCCGGTC
Organism: uncultured Caballeronia sp.; assembly: GCA_940588625.1. GTDB lineage: Bacteria > Pseudomonadota > Gammaproteobacteria > Burkholderiales > Burkholderiaceae > Caballeronia. The sequence continues at coordinate 30,230 of CALNPU010000029.1, read as the reverse complement.
GGTTAATCGTAGAGATCGAGCAGCCTGCTCGCCTCGAGCAACGTGAACCCGAGCCGCTTGCCGCGCAGCGTCAGCTTGAGCCGCGTGCGGTCGCGCCTGAATACACGCGATGCATGCCGTTCGTGCCTTCGCGCGCCGGCATGAGCAAGCCCTGGTTCTCGTAGAACCGGATCGCGCGCGGCGTGATCTCGAATTCGCGTGCCAGTTCGGTGATGGTGTAGCGCGTGTCTGTCATTGAAATTGCAAGGTTCCCAGCGCTTTTCTGAAGCCGACGTTTAAATACAGGTTAACGTTAGCGTCAACTTGGCGGCAATGCAATAACTGACAACCCGGAGACCCGACCCGCATGAACCTGCTCGAACAGCAACTCGATTACGCTTTCGCAGACCGTCTTCCTGAAAGCGGCTACACGAGGAAGTCACGCCCGGCGTGTTCTGGGTGCGCATGCCGCTGCCGTTCGCGCTCGATCACATTAACCTGTGGGTCATGCATGACGAGATCGACGGCGTGGCGGGCTGGACCATTATCGACTGCGGTATTTCAGACGAAACGATCCGGGCGAACTGGGAAAGCACCTTCGACACGCTGCTTGACGGCCTGCCCGTGCTGCGCGTGATCGTCACGCATTGCCACCCGGATCACCTGGGTCTGGCGGACTGGATCTGTAATGGCGGCGAGAAGAAACGATGGGATCCGGTGAGACTCTGGATGTCGCTGGGCGAGTACGCAATGGGCCGCGTGATGTCCGCCGGCGACGGTTCTGACGCGAGCGGCGAGCGCGCCGCACAGCACTTCGCTCTGCACGGAATGACGGACCCGGCATTGCTTGAAGCGCTGCGCAAGCGCGATGCGTATTATCCGACCCTCGTGCCGTCCATCCCGCGGGTTTATCGTCGGTTGCGCGATGGCGATAGGCTGAAGATTGGTGGCCGTGACTGGGAAGTGGTGACAGGGGTCGGGCATTCCCCTGAACATTGCGCGTTTTTCTGCGCGGAGACAAAGGTGTTGATTTCCGGCGACATGGTGCTGCCGCATATATCCACTAATCCACTAACGTGTCGGTGTTTGCTATCGAACCGGAGAGGAATCCGCTCGCGCTGTTCTTGGGTTCACTGGGCCGCTACGAGTCCCTTCCCGCGGATACACTCGTGCTTCCTTCGCACGGCAAGCCGTTTCGCGGCATGCATATGCGCATCGGGCAGCTTCGGGATCTCATCACGCCGCGCGTTTGCAGGAAGTGCGCGAAGCCTGCGCGATCAAGCCGCAAAGCGCCGCTAACATTGTGCCGCTCATGTTCAAGCGTCCGCTCGATGTACACCAAATGATGTTCACGCTCGGCGAAGCGCTGGCCCATTTGCACCTGCTCTGGCTGCAAGGCGAACTCGTGCGCCATACTCACAACGAAGACGGTGTGATCCACTTCTCGCCGAAGCAAAAGAAGCTGGGCGTTCGCACGCCCGGCTTCTTTGGTGAATCAAAGCACCGACGACTACTAGACCGCGAGGCTGGCGAAGTTTTGCCGTCCGAACGAACTCACGCGATATCCACTGACATTGCTGCGTGTGAGCGCCGCTGCTGTGGGGTAACCGAGAGGAATCCACAGCGCCTGGTCATGAATGATTTGCTGGGCTTCGGTATAAGCCTTGGTCCGCTGGCTTATGTCCGCAGTTTCTTTGCCTTCATCGATCACCCGGTCCAGTGTCGGATCGCAGAAGCGCGCGAAGTTGATGCCCGAGCGCACCGCGGCGCAACTGAAGAGCGGCGACAGATAGTTGTCCGGATCGCCGTTATCGCCCGCCCAGCCTATGAACAACATGTCGTGCTGACCCTGCTTGGCTTTTTTGATTAGTTTGCCCCATTCGATCACTTTCACCTGTGTCTTCACACCGATCTTCGCCAGATCCGCTTGCAGCAACTCGGCGCCGACTTTCGGATTCGGGTTCAGCACGCTGCCGTTCGGACGCACCCAGATGGTGGTGTCGAAGCCATTCGGAAAGCCGGCGTCGGCGAGCAGTTTCTTCGCGCGATCAACCGAATACGGATACGCCGTGATCTGCTTGTCGTAGCTCCACGTGTTCGGTGGGTACGCGTTGACAGCGGGCGTGGCCGTATTGTCAAAGACGATCTTCAGGTAGGTCGTACGATCGAAGGCAATGTTCAACGCCTGGCGTACCTTAGGGTTATCGAGCGGCTTTTTCTGCGTGTTCAGCGCGACGAACGCCGTCATAAATCCCGGCGTCTCGACCACTTTCAACAGCTGTCCTTCTTCGCATCGACCACGTCCTGCGGCTTCGGCGACAACGCGATCTGGCATTCACCCGCCTTGATTTTCTGCGCGCGCACAGAGGTGTCGGGCGTGATGGCGTAAATCAGCCGGTCCACCTTGGGTTTCGGTCCCCAGTAGGTCGGGTTGACATCGTAACGGATCACGGCGTCTTTCGTATAGCTCGAACGGTCCGGTGCCCACCGGCTTCGCGTTCAGGTCGGTTTCGTGGCCGGCCTTGAGCAACTGGTCGGCATATTCGGCCGAGTAGATCGATGCAAAGCCCATGGTGAGAATGGGCACGAAGGTCGTGTTCGGCGTGTTGAGCTCGAACTTGACGGTGTTGTCATCGACTTTGGATACGGACTTGATCAGCTTGACCAGCCCCATTGACTGCGCATGCGGAAAGCCGCTCGCGCTCGCCACTTTGTGCCACGGGTTGCTGTCGGAGAGCATGCGGTCGAAGGAGAACACCACGTCGTCGTCGTTCAGTTTTCTCGACGGCGTGAAGTAGTCCGTGGTCTGGAACGCCACGTTCGGCCGCAGATGAAACGTGTAGGTCAAGCCGTCGGGACTGACGTTCCATTTCTCGGCCAGCGCGGGTGTGACCTTTTTCGCGACTTCATCGTAGGAGGCGAGCGTGTTGAAGATCACATCCGCCGATGCGTTGGTCGTCACCAGCGAATTGAATTGCACGACGTCGAAGCCATCCGGACTCGACTCGGTACACACAGTGAGCGGTTTCGCGATCGCGAGCACCGGTTTGATGACCAGTACAGCGGCTGCGAGCATTCTGAAGCGCATGGGATCTTCCGTTACGAACGTGGTCGTCAGTGTTAGTCAGTCAGACGTTTCTTGTTACGGCGGTTGCGGCTTATTGTACGGCGCGCTTCGTCGGATGCGTCAGCGCAACGAAATGGCCTCCGTGCCCGTAGCTTACTGAACCGTTATTTCCGCTACAACGACCGATTCGGGATATCCATATGGGCAAGTGACAGTTTTTTGAGGACCGCCGCGGGCGGTTGCCTAATCCGCGGACCCACGCTAAACTTGTGGGCGTCTTGGGGAGTAGCCTTCCTTCCGCAATGGGAGGAGGACGCGTCAACATACTCGGCTAGTCAGCCGTGGCGCGTTCGACCGGTCAGGTTTGGCGAGACCATGGGTGCATCTTGTCGTTCACGGTCGGACGGCGCGGGATTGTACCCTGGTTCGCTGACGTCCGACCGTGAATTTATCGTGACTCCAAAACAAGAACACCTCAGGCCTGCCCCGGGCCATACGCTGCGTCCACCGGTTTCTCTACCGCTGTTCCGTCATTCCCATTGCGTCGCTCATCGCGTCGTTTCCTCGCCGGCTTTATCGCGAGGTGCCGCATGACACTGCTTTTCGTGCAACTCGCACTGATGCTCGTGGTGATCCTGGCGGCATCGGAGCTCTTCACCAACGCGCTCGAACATCTCGGCGAAAAGCTCGGTATCTCCGAAGGGGTCACCGGTTCGCTGTTCGCGGCTATCGGCACGGCGCTGCCGGAAACCACCGTGCCGATCATCGCGTTGATGGGCGGCACGGCCAGCCGCGCGGTGAACGAGGAAATCGGCGTGGGCGCGATTCTTGGCGCACCATTGATGCTCGTGACGTTGTCGACATGCCTGATGGCCATCGCCGTGCTCAAGACGCGCGGCCTCAAGGGGATCGTCGCCCCCGAACATAGCGGTTTCACCCGCGATCTCAACTTCTTCCTCTGCGCTTTCCTGATTGCGGCCGGTGCCATGTTCGTGCCGCATCACGCATGGGAAGTGCGCGCATTGTTTGCCGTGGGGCTGGTCGGCGTGTATGTCGCGTATGTGGTGACGACGTTCCGTGCGTCCGCCGGTCTTGTCGAAAAAGGACACGGCACCGAAGCGCCCGAGCGGCTGCTGATCTCGCGCTTCGGGTTACCTACTTCGCTCGCGACCATCGTGTTGCAGATGATTCTTGGCACAGCGCTGCTGGTTGGGGGTGCGAAGGGGTTTATCGCCGGCGTGGAAGGAGTCTCGCATGTGCTAGGGATATCGGCGCTGCTGCTCTCGCTGATCATTATTCCGATCGCGACCGAATTGCCCGAGAAGGTCAACAGCATCATCTGGGCGCGGCGCGGCAAGGATACGCTGGCGTTTGGCAACATCACCGGCGCAATGGTGTTCCAGGGCACGTTGCTGCCGGGTATCGGCATCATGCCGACGCCGTGGGAGCCACGCGTGGAGGTGATGACGGGCGTTTTCATCACGCTCGCGGCGGCCGCATGGCTGCGCTTCAACGCGAAGAAGAGCGGGGTCGCGCTGTGGGCGCTGCTGGTGAACGGCGGGCTTTATGCGCTGTATCTGGCGCTGACGCTGGGACGCTAGACCATAAGAAAACACCCCGGAAGCACATAGGTGCCCGGAGTGCATTGCGCCAAACGCCTGATTTTCGCGGTCGTCTTCGCAAAGCCAAGATGAGGTGGTGTACCGCTTCCACCTTGCGTCAGAACTTGGCGGTCTGGCGATACTTGCTGGCCGCCTGGATTTTCTTCATCGCCGAGCTGTATTCGACCTGCAATTCCCCCCTGCGTCGTCTTCGCGTCGGCCGCAATGGCGGTATCGATTTCCTGGATTCGCTTGATCGCGTCCATGGCCGTGGCGTCCTGTTCCGGCGTCAACTCCATGAAAAGCGGGGTCCGCTCTTCAGTTAGGCGGGCCGCTTCCTGCCAGTCCGCCATGGCCGCCGCATGCTGGGATTGCGAGCATCAACTCAAGCAGGCGGTCGATCAAGCTGTTCTGTTCTATGTCGATTTATCCTTGCTCCATCAGGTGTTGTTGGCCGATGCCAACGCACCCGCGCTATTGGCGCCGCCGAACAACTGCGTCAGGTACTGCGAGTTGTTGTTCATTGTCGCCATCAGCGTGTTGAGCGCAATGAACTGCGCCTGGTACTGGCTCGTGAGCTGCGCCGTGCGGTCAAGGCAGTTTGCTGTGTCCGTGATGCTGGTCAGGTCGGTGTTGATTGCGCTCTGGCTGTTCGAGATCAAGCCCCCGTGCCTAGGAACGAGTTCAGGCTGGTCGTCAGCTGCACGGCCACACCCAGTGGTCGAATTGAACAGGGCCGAGACGCCTGACGGGTTGCTCGTGAGCGTCGTGCTGTCCGCGTTGAGCGTAATGCCGATAGCCCCCAGCGAGATAGTCGAATTGCCGTTCGGCACGCCGCCCGCGACAATGCCCGCGCGCGTGTTCTGGATCGTATTGAACGTTGAATCACCAAGCAGCGCGCCGCCCTGCGAGCCGGCGGCCTGCGTGCTGTCGAAACCCGCGACCTGGCCGTAAGTGGTGACCAGGGCATTATAAAGGCTGACGAAGTTGTTGATTGCGCTGGCTGCAGACAAGGTGTTCTGCGCCACGGTCAGCGTCTGCGTCTTACCGGCCGGCGAGCCAATGGCCGCAGCGGTCAGGTTGAGCGTCAAGCCCTGGACCGCGGTGGTCACCGAGTTGCTGGAACTGGTGCCCGCCGTGCCGTCGACGGTAAACATGGCGTCTTGTGCGGACGCGGTCTGCGTCCACGCGCTCGTGTTTACCGCTGACGTGTAGGTAGACGCGGCTCCGTTGGTGCCGGGCGTGGACGTGACGCCGAAGCTGGAGAGGCCGGCCGTTCGCCACGCCGGAGACTCCCACGCTGATCGTATTCGACGCCCCCATGGCCGACGAGCGCAAGACCAGATGCGCGCCGTCCGTGCCGATGCCGAGTGCTGTCGTCGCGCTGCTGGTGGCGGTTGCCGTCAGTCCGGTGCCGTCCGCGGTCGCGGTGAACTGGCCGAGAGTCGTGCCGTTGGACAGCGGCAAGACGCCTGCCTGCAACGCGGATGCAGCCTGCAACGCGCCGATTGCCGAAAGTTTGGTGTTGTCGTTCGTCTGTTGTGCGCCCAGGGTGGCGGTCTGGCCTGCTACTTTACTTTTGCGTTGACAAGACTCGTGACGAGCGACGAGACATCCAGTGACGAATTACCGGTGGAACCGCTGATGATGGATTGCGCGGCGGCCGCTTCGGCTGCTGAGGCCGCGACCGTGCTGGAGGCGCTAGGAATCGTCGACATTGAGATGCTCCGTACGTCGGATTTGCTTTTGAGCCTGAATGATAAACGTTTGTAAAACGGGTAGGGGAAGCAAGCTTCCCCGGGCAACACATTCGGCTGACGCGTGGTGCAATGCGTCGGCTGTTACCGCAAGCGGCTATTACTGGAGCAGCTTCAGAACTTGCTGCGGGTTGGAGGTGGCTTGCGCCAGCACCGAGATACCCACTTGTTGCAGCACTTGCGCCTTGCTCAGGTTAGCCGTTTCTTCCGCGAAGTCGGCGTCCGTGATTTGCGACTGGGCGCCCGACAAGTCGGTCGACTGCGATTGCTGTGCTGAAGAGATCGACGTGAAACGGTTTTGAGCAGCACCCAGGGTTGCCTGGATGTTATTGACCGTTGCGAGCGCGTTGTCGATCAATTCCATTGCAGCGTTCGCGCCTGCCGTCGTGCTGACGTGACGTTCACGCCCACTACCGTCGGCGGCGTGTTCAGCGTGTTGGCAGTGGAGATGCCGTAGTTGCCTGCGACGGAGTTCACCGTGCCGTAGCCGGTTGGAGCCGTTGCGCCCAGTGCGCCGCCAGCCGTGAAGACGATCGACGAACCGGTCTGCGTAGCGCCGATACCCGTGCCTGCCGTGACCATGAACAAGGCAGTCGAAGCTGCCGACAGGCTTTGCGTCAAGTTCAGGCTGATCGTCTGGCCGACGTTCGCGCCGATCTGGAAGCTCACGTTGCCAGCCGAACCGTCGAGCACGTTCTTGCCGTTGTACGTCGTTTGCGATGCCACGCGGTTCACTTCAGCAACTTGCTGTGCCACTTCTTGTTGCAATGCTGCCTGGTCGCTTGCCGACAGCGAGCTGCTCGATGCCTGCACTGCCAGTTGACGAATGGTTTGCAGGCTCGACGTGATCTGAGCCAGACCGCTCGATGCCGTTTGGATCATTGAAACGCCGTCGTTCGCATTCGAAACGCCTTGGGTTTAAGCCGTTGATCTGCGTTTGCATACGGTTCGATATCGCGAGACCTGCTGCATCGTCAGCCGCGCTGTTGATGCGCTTACCTGACGACAGGCGGGCGATAGCTTGCGGCAGCGCGCTTTGCGAGGTGTTCAGGTTTTGCTGAGCGATCAGCGAGTTGATATTGCTATCGATACCGATCATTTGGATTTTTCCTGAAAGAACTAAAAGGGCTGTTGTGGCTACTTACTGCACGGTCCTGTTGCCTGGCGGTTCCGAGCGAGTTAGCCGGCCGCCTATTTGGGTTAGCGGCCCATGAAAAAAAACTTGAGGACTTAGGTAAGGATTTGTAGGGGGAATAGTGATCGGTGTGCGGCCAGCGAGTAAAAGCATTCGCGGATATTCTTTTCTGATCGGTTATTACGTTTTGTCTATAACAACCCGGGAGCCACCATGCAGCATCGAACTATTGGTACGTCAGACCTCAAGGTCGCGCCGCTCGTTTTCGGCGGAAATGTATTCGGCTGGACCGCCAACGAACGCACGTCGTTCTCCATCGGCGGCAAATATCGAGACTGCTGTCAACGATTCGCTGAAGCGCCTGAAGACGGATTACATCGACATTTATTTTTCCCATCGGGACGACGATAAAACACCGCTCGTGGATACGCTCGGCGCATATCAAAAGCTGATTGCGGCGGGGAAGGTACGCGTAATCGGTGCGTCGAATTACACCGGTGAAAGGCTGGAAGAGGCACTGAATATATCGGCGAAGGAGGGGATTCCGGCTTATCAGGTGCTTCAGCCCGAATACAACCTTTATGATCGCACCGGCTAAGAGAATGATCTGGAACCGGTTATCAAGGCGCATAAGGTATCGGTCGTGACGTATTACAGTCTGGCGAGCGGTTTCCTGAGTGGAAAATACCGGTCCAAAACCGATACTGAGAACAGCGCACGTGGCGCGAAAGTGGCCGGTTATCTGAACGACCGGGGCTTGAGAATTGTGAGCGCGCTCGTTAAAGTGGCGAACCGTCACGACACGGAGCCGGCGGCAATCGCGCTTGCATGGCTGATCGCGCGCCCGGGTGTAACGGCGCCGATCACGAGCGCGACTTCGGTCAAACAGCTCGAAACCCTCGCCATGCGACCCGCATTACTTTGGCGCCAGAAGAGACGTCGCACTCCTCGACGAAGCCAGCAATCCGGACTAAAAGCGGCAAAAAACGCGCACGATCATGGGGTTGCCACCCCGCAAACAAGTGTTGCGAGGTTGGCGACGGGGCGCCGATTTGATAACATCTCGCTCGAATCGAGATTTTTGCCCGATGGAGAAGCTATTTTTAAGCGACGCCGGGCGGCGCGAAGTGCGCTGTTCCGTTTTCGACTGATTGCGCATGCCGTGATCGGCGGTGAAATCCCACCTCTCTCTTTTCCGGCCTCCGTGGCCACTTTGCGCGTGTCCGCTGTTGTTGAGCGGACGATCGGAGTGCCGGCGCGTGGCGTTGCCTTGTGCAGTACGCTTCGTTGCGCAGTCAGAAAAACGTATCAGCGATTTAGGACATCCACGACTACTATTATTGTTTTGAAAGAAAACGAACCGTTCGACGTCGCGGTCCGTCGCTTTCGCCGGACCGTCGAAAAGAACCGCCTGATCGCCGAACTTCGCGAAGTCAGTCGTATGAAAAGCCGACGACGGCACGCAAGCGCAAGAAAGCGGCAGCAGTCACCGTCTGCGCAGCCAGATGCTGCCCAAGAAGCTTCACTAAGTCTTGGCAGGTCGCAGCCCGGTTGATGGGTTGCATCGCCGTTTTGCTTGCTTCGGTTTGCTGCTTTTACGTTGCGGCCCTATTCGGCCTTGCGGCTCGGCTTGTTGGCGTTGTCTATGACCCGGTTGAGCGGATCTTGCGCCTTTTCGGCTGCGTGTCTTCTCTTGGGCGCAACGGGCTTTCACCCGGGCCGTCGGGTGTTCGTCGGGCGTTTACTCGCGCCTAGATAAACGCGTGCCGTTCACCTACGCGCGCGAGAAGCTGGGGCCATTCGTCCACGCTGAAATCGTCGTGCATTTCCTCCAGCTCGATCAGCACAATTCGACGATTCCGGATCGTAGGCATTGACCTCGGACGCGTACAGCGCGCGCAACAACGAGCCGTCCTTCGTGTGCCGGTAGTAAGAGATCCCGATTCCTTCGATCTCTGGCCGATACAACTCGTCGGCGATCAGGGACCCGATAGCGCACTTTCGGCCATTGCCGTTGAAGCAGCCGGCACGAACCGTTTTCATCCTCCGATACAGCCCGTTGCGCGAGCAGATGGTTGCTTACGCGTTCGTAGATAGATGTCTCCCGCCGTTAACACATTGCATTGCTCGTTGCTTTAATTTATTGCGTTGCATCGTCCGATGCTCGTCTTTTAATTCAACGCAAGCGCGAACCCGCTTCGTTCGTGGGGCTTTTGCGATGCCATCACTTCTCCTTCGTGATTGACCTGCGAAGCCCCGCGGAACCCTGCCAATTTCGCGTTCAGGCTGCCGATTTAAGACGATCCGTCGACAAGTTGAACGCCGGGCGATGGACGCAAAGCGTTCACGCCATTCCCACTTGCCGAACACGTCGTGCACGTTTTGCAGGCAGCTGAGCAGCTCGACGGTTGTCGGATCGTAGACATTGATATTCGAGCGCAAGAGTGCGTGCTTCAGCGCTGCGACGCTGACATCCATGTACGGCGGCACGGTTTCCGGCCCTTTGCCGACGTAGCGAATGGGCACGCCTTCCATGGCGGTCATGTAATCGCGCGCCTTGATGAAACTGCCGACGGAACAACCGCTGCAATCCCGCGATATGCCACCGCCGCCGCGCGGCAACAACGCTGCCTGGCCTTGGCCAAACAGTTGATGGACGGCATGGTCGAAGATTTCCTGGTGCGTTAAGAAGTTGAAGTTTTTCATTCTGGTTCTCCCCTGCGCCGACAACTGCGGTGCTTCGTGGGTGTTCATCTAACAGCGTTATCACTATCGGACGCAGACCTGGTCGGGCAAAGCGTGATCGACCACATAAAACCGCGTTGTGTCGCCGGCCTGCCTGTTTCGCCGCAATTGTTCGCGATTGTTCACACGGTCTGAATACGCTTGGTAAGCGGTACGAAGCGACAGCCGTTTCAGAGTCATTCGGTTCGCCGGAAAAAAGCCGCTTACAATGTATTTATAGCTATAGCGGTTCTTTCAGGTAAACACAGCAGCCGATTATGTACTGTTGGCTGCAATTTTGACATAACGCCTGCCTTCTTGCACAGAGACAGAATCCCCGTAAAGGCTTTGTAGTAAAGGCTTCAGAGCGTGATTCACCCCGCAGGTACCGCTATCGCCAGGATTTTCCCTGATGAGAGAAGAAACCGCGAAAAATGTTGCGAAAACGCAATGTACATTTCGAAAATCAGTGGAGCAAATTATCTAATTTGTTCGACGCTTGGCGGATTCTCGCTTCGGGACGGCCGCGTTGTCGCGGAACCGGCAGAAACAGGTGGCCTCATGGTCGTTGACCATGCCGGTTGCCTGCATGAACGCGTAGCAGATGGGGTTGTTCCGATGAACTTGCAGCCGTATTTCTTCAGGGCACGGCTTATGGCGTCGAAGATTTCGTTGGAGGCGGGCGCTTGTGCATAGGTTGCGCGTGGGGTGTCGATAGGCGTATTGCCGACGAACGACCACACAAAATTCGCGAACGAGCCGTGTTCCGCCTGGATGCGCTGCACCGCGCGCGTTGGCGACGGTCGCCGAGATCTTTGCGCGATTGCAAACAATGCGGGAGTTGAGCAGCAGCCGGACTGCGTCGTCTTCGCTGAAAGCGGCCACCCGGTCGATGTCGAAGTCATGGAGCAGAGCCCGGTAACCCTCGCGCTTGTTCAAGATTGTGGACCATGACAGCCCGGCCTGCGCGCCTTCCGCACGAGCATTTCGAACAGATGGCGATCGTCATGGGACGCCACGCCCCACTCTTCATCGTGATAACGGGCGAGTGATTCGGTTGTTACCCAGCTGCAGCGGTGGGGCTCGGCGCTGTTATCGGGGGCTTTCTTTCGGGTTCGTCATGTCGGCATTCTGGAATGCGTGGTTGGCGTTTGATCAGCATAGGCGGAAGGACAAGGCGAGAACAGTCGGCTGATCGGTCTGGTTCTCGGGTGGGCCATCGCGTGGCTGCTCCCTGCAGGCATTGGTCTGGCGTCCGGCTCCAATGTCGGCCGACTCATGGCAGAAGCTTGCCGGATGCGCTGGCAGTGCGGTGGCGCCGAATACCTCATTCGGCTGAGTGGCGGCAGCGGTACGCGCGTCGTCCTGGCAGACACAGACGGCATCGAACTGGCACGTGCGACGGGAGGCCCGTCAGGCTTGGCGCTCGGCGTCGAGCGAGCATGGGGCGCTATCGAAGCGGCGTGCGCGCGTGCCTTTGAAACAGCGGGCTTGCCGTTCGAGTGGCGTGCATGTGCGCTTGGCTGCGGTCTTGCAGGCGTGAACCACACGGGGGGGCTGGCACAGTTTCACGCAACAGCGCCGGATGGGTGCGCGCTTGTCGTCGAAAGCGATGCCTGGTTGGGTTTGCGGGCGGCCGGCCATTTTACAGCACGTGCTGGACAGTCGGGCACCCGCCGACGACTGGTCCGCGGCGTTGCTCGAGGGCACGGACGCGACTGATCGAGACAGCCTCGTCGTGTGGCTGTGCGCGGCGAACCAAACGGGTTATGCGACGTTGGCGCCGACTGTGTTCGAGCACAGAAATCATCTGTTCGCGGCGCGTCTGCTGGAGGGAGCGGGGCGTGAGATCGCAAAAATGGTGTCGTCGCTGGACCTGGATCACGCTTTGCCGGTGGTGCTGTGCGGCGGCCTGGCCTTGCCACTGGAGCCATTCGTGCCGGAAGAGCTCCGCAGCCGGTTACGCCAGCCGCTAGCGGACTCCGCTTCAGGCGCGCTGCAACTGGCTCGCCAAGCTGCGAGCTGAAAATCACCCCATGGGGGCTAAAATGTCAGTGTCCTAACGGTTTAAAGGAAAGCGCTTCCCATGTATTCCATCATCGCTATCGATTTCGACGGCACCTTGCTCAACAACGACCACCAGGTCGACCCGTTCACCGTCGAAACGGTCCGCGAACTGGAAGCGCGTGGCGTGCGTTTCATCATCGCGACGGGGCGGCATTATCGCGATGTGGTCGGGATTCGGAAAGTGCTCGGCATTGACGCTCATCTGATCACGTCGAACGGTGCGCGCATTCACGCGCCGGACAATGAACGTATTTACGCCCGCGACATTGCTCCAGCGGCGGTGCGCCGTCTCGTTCAGCCGGATCTGGCGGGAAGCGAGCGCGTGATCGTGAATCTCTTCGCCGACGACGCCTGGTTGATCGACCGCCACGCACCTGAATTGCTGGTGCTTTATCAGGACTCGGGTTTCGACTATGACGTAATGAACCTGCGTGAGCACGACGGCGAGAACATTGCGAAGGTGCTGTATATCGGCGAGCCGGACGATCTCAAGGTGACTTCGGCGAATCTCGAACGTGAATTCGGCGATTCCATCTACGTCACTTATTCGATGCCGGATTGCCTGGAGGTAATGACATCGGATGTGTCAAAGGGGCGGGCATTGCAGTTCGTGCTGGACCGACTCGATATTGACACTACGCATTGCGTCGCTTTCGGCGACAACATGAACGACATCGATCTGCTCGAAACGGCGGGCCGGCCATTCATGATGAACAACGCGAATCCGGCGCTGGTAAAACGTCTGCCTAATGTCCCGCGGACCGGCAACAACTTCGAGGCGGGCGTTGCGCATCAACTGCGTGTGTTATTCGGCATGACGGATGAACTCGCCGCGCCGGTGCGCGCTGACGAATAAAAGGGGCAGAGTTCTTCATGGCGGCGGTTGTCCGCGTTGCTTAGACGTAGGGAATAGAGGGAAAAAGGAGCCGCCTATACAGGCCGCTCCCTTTGCTCAAACAACCCTTGGCAAACCTCTACAACCCGCGTCACTTAGCCGCGACGATTCCAGCCGTCACGACCGTAGCCGCCGTGATCCCAGCCGGTGCGGTTCCCGTGTCCGCGGTCCGGACCGCCCCAGCGTTCATCGAGATGCCCCCCCGAGCGGGCGGCGGCGCGCGATAGAACGGCGCGGGCTGGACGTAAACCGGCGCAGGCTGCACATACCCGGGCACTCCGAGCGACAGTCCTATAGAGAGATCCGGTAAGCCTGCGCGACGCCAACCGCGCCCACTGCAAGACCGGCGGCAACCAGCAAATGAGTGACGATGCGTTTCATGGTGTTCTCCTTTTAGGGCGACGCGTATCGCATGACTCCAATCTACGCAATGACCGTTTTACGGGTATCGACGAATTGTTAGCAGATGAAAGTATGGCGAAAGTTGAAGTCAGGGTTTGTCCGTGGAGTAAATACCCGCAAAGTCCTGTCAGCTATCGCTTGTCGGACATTTCCGCGGCATAAGTAAATTGACGTTTAACACCCCCCGCAGACCGTAAGCCGCCATTACATTTGTCGCAGATTATTCATATTGATCGGCTGTACGGACCCGATACAAACGAATTGGGCAATAAAAAACGGGCGTCGAGCGCCCATTTTTCATCGGCTTTCACCGTTTTTTAATTCAGACCGCAGCAAGCGCTTGCTTTTTCGCACCGGTCAGCAACGGATAAACCACGCCAGCGATGACTGCGCCGATGACTGGGGCCACCCAGAACAGCCACAGCTGTTCCATTGCCGCGCCGCCCACAAACAACGCCGGGCCGGTGGAACGCGCCGGGTTCACCGAGGTATTCGTGACCGGAATCGAGATCAGGTGGATCAGCGTCAGGCACAGGCCAATGGTGATCGGCGCGAACCCGGCAGGTGCGCGGCTATCGGTAGCGCCCAGGATGACAAACAGGAAGAAGAACGTCACGACGACTTCGTACATAAGCGCGGCGATCATTGTGTAATGGACCCGGTAACCGTTGGTGGCAAAACCGCTGGCAACGCGAGGTCGAAGCCCGGCGCGCCGCTGTCGATCACCGACAAAACATACGCGCCCGCCACCGACCACTTGGGCGGCAATGTACGGAACCAGGTCGCGGACCAGGAAACGCCCTGCGACCGTCAAACCGACGCTCACCGCCGGGTTCAGGTGGCAACCCGAAATATGGTCGATAGCGTAGGCCATGGTGAGCACGGTCAAGCCGAATGCGAGCGCCACGCCCGCGAAGTCGATACCGAGTTGAGGGTAACCCGCCGCGAGCACTGCGCTGCCGCAGCCGCCCAGCACGAGCCAGAACGTACCAAACATTTCTGCACCGAGGTGCTGTCCTAAGACTCGAAGTCCTAAAAGGATATAAGAAACCGAAACAATTCCGGCACTTGTGACCATGACTATTTGTACGGGCCACTGCGGCGGGTAGGCAGTATAATCCGAGTCTGGAGACTTATTGTCAAGAATTGTTAAAACGCCATGAATTAAAAGGGAACTCTTATTAGGAATGCCCTATAGTTTCAAGACTCTTCTCATTCGCATTAGGACTTTTTGCAATTGCATGTTCAAACGTTGCATCTTTTAATCGATGCCGTTACGCTTCTCAATAATCGCGGGCTATTAGAAAGGGTTGAGAAAATGTCGCAATACACTGAGCTCAAAGCACAAATCGCCAAGCTTCAGGAGCAAGCGGAAGAGGCACGCCGAGCAGAAATGGAAGCAGTACTGGCGGATATCAGGCGCAAGATTGTGGAGTATGGGTTTACGGCCCAGGACCTGGGGCTTGTCGGTCGTCCGGCGAGGCCGGCACCGAAATGGATCGCGGGAAAGAACCGCGAGCGCTTCCTGATTAGTCAGGCGCATTCGTAAAAGCGCTTGGCAGCGGCATCGAATAGTGCAGACAAAAATAGAAGTAAAATGTCAGCATGAAAGACAAAGCACAAACAAAGCACAAAGAATCCGTCTGAAAGGACGGAGTCTTTGTGCTTTGCAATAAGGTGTCGGATAACGATTCGACCATCGTTCCCAATCAAGTCGACGCCCAGTCTCTTCAGGCAGCTGAAAAAATTAGCTGAAAATTAGCCGACTGCAACGCGGCGCAGTACCGGGCGTTTCGCTGCTTGCAACAACGCGGTGTAGGCATCGATATAGTTCAGCGCCATGGTCCTCGCGCTAAAGCGGCGTTCGAATTGCGCGCGAATTTCGGTGCGCGAGAGCTCGTCCAGGCGTTGGAGCGCCCCAACCGCACCCTGCACGTCCTCGCAAATGTAGCCCGTTACGCCGTGGTCAATCACTTCGGGCACCGAACCGCGATTGAACGCAATCACCGGCGTACCGCAAGCCATGGCCTCGATCATTACCAGACCGAACGGCTCCGACCAGTCGATCGGGAACAGCAGCGCCTTCGCGCCCGACAGGAACTCCGGCTTTTGCTGCTCGTTGATCTCGCCAACGAATTCAACACTGACCTTCGACTCCGCCAGCAACGGCTCTATCGTGCTCTTGAAGTATTCCTGGTCGACCTTGTCCACCTTGGCGGCAATCTTCAGCGGCAGACCGCTTTGGGCAGCAATCTTGATGGCAAGATCGGCGCGCTTTTCCGGGCAGATACGACCCAGGAACGCCAGGTACTCCGGCTTCTTGTGCGTTTGCGGTGTCAGCAGGTTTTCCGGCAATCCGTGATAGATCGTGTTAAGCCATGCGGCTTGCGGCAGCGGCACACGTTGCGAATCCGAGATCGAAACAACCGACGCTTCAGGGAACGCGTTGAACACTGTTTGCAGCTCGGGCAAATCCAGCCGGCCGTGCAGCGTGGTCACAAACGGCGTGTCCATTTGCGAGAACACCGAGAACGGCATGTAGTCGAGGTGGAAGTGCAGCACGTCAAACTCGTGCGTGCGACGGCGGACATTCTCAAGCAGCAGCGCGTGCGGCGCATTCCAATCGCGGATCGACGGATCGAGGCGCAATGCACGCGGCCAGGCTGCCTCCAGCGTCGCCTTGGTCTGTGAATCGCCGCTCGCGAACAGCGTCACGTCGTGACCGAGATCGACCAGCGTGTCCGTCAGGTACGAGACAACACGCTCGGTGCCGCCGTAGAACTTCGGGGGGACTGCTTCGTGCAACGGTGCAATTTGTGCGATACGCATAACGTGACTCTCCTGTTCGTGAGGGCTTCGACGCACAGTCTTCGAAACGAAAACCGGTAAAGCCTTGGCGGACGGGCCAGCACCTATGCTGCCGCCCCTGAAATTAGGACCAGAATGAATCGGGTTATCTCTTGCGACCCATTATCGAGATGACTCTGTTTATCAACGAGTCATTTTTCAAACGCTTAACCTTGTTACAGGCCGCAACACCGACCGTTACGAAGCTCGGCGGGTTGCTGACGCCCAAGTGCGGCAAGCGATTGCGCGTCCGTCATCAAATTGCGCGGTGCAGGATGCATTGCCTAGGACGGCAGAGATAGCAATGCCCGTGCCACCGCCCAGGCGGGCTGGCTATGTCTTTCCTGCGTTGGTGCTAACCCGTGGTCGTGAATATAAGTGCACGTCGCGTAAAGATTTTTCCCGGTCCGCCGTTAGTCAGACGATAAGCCTTCGGGGTCCAAGAGAACGGCTTGTCCGGTCTCAAGCGAATGCTTGCTTACAAATTATTGCCGATCTGTAAGCCGTAAATCGGCATATTTACCCGTTTTTTTCGCCGGCAAAACGTCGGGCTTTGCCCTGGAAGCCGGCAAACGATCAAACAGCCTCATCCGGCCAACCACCTTGCTGGCTTGAATGCACCGCCAACAAAGACGTTGCCCGGTGTTCGGGCCGGCCGCCCGTCCGCTATTTCCCTTCAAAGTTTTCCAGCCGCTTGCCGTAAAAACCACTTAACGGCGGTTTCGCCGATGCAACCATGAGGGCTCGATTGTGCTGATTTTCATCGGAACACTAGTGACGCTGTTGTCCGTTTTCGGCGGTTATGCGCTGGAAGACGGTCAGCGGTCACCTTGGCGCATTGGTCCAATCGGTAAATCCTGATGATCGAGGGCGTCGGCCTGGGCGCGTTCATCCTCGGCAACGGCATGAAGACGATCAAAGCCACGCTGCGCGTGATCCCGACGCTCTTCAAAGGCTCGCAGTACAACGCAGTACAAAAAGGAATTATACATGGAATTGATGGCGTTGCTCTATGTGCTACTCGCAAAAGCACGCAAAGAGGGCACGCTGACGCTGGAGTCGGACATCGACGATCCGGCCAAAAGCGCCAGTACCCGAAGATCCTGGCGGATCGGCATATCGTCGAATTCCTTACTGATTATTTGCGCCTGATGGTCGGTGGGCAACATGAACGCGTTCGAGATCGAAAGCCTCATGGACGAGGAGATCGAGACGCATCACGCGGAAGGCGAAGGCCCGGCGCAGGCGCTGCACAAGGTAGGCGACGCAATGCCCGCGTTCGGTATTGTCGCGGTCGTGATGGGCGTGGTCCACACCATGGCGTCCGCCGATCAGCCGCCGGCCGTCCTTGGCGAAATGATTGCGCAAGCGCTGGTCGGGACGTTCCTCGGCATTTTGCTTTCTTATGGGTTGATTGGTCCGCTCGCGAGCATCGCGGAACAGCGCGTGGCCGAGTCGACCAAGATGTTTCCAGTGCATCAAGGTGACGATCCTGGCGAGCCTGAACGGCTACGTACCGGCTATCGCGGTCGAGTTCGGTCGCTCTTCTCCACCGAGCGTCCGTCGTTCTCCGAACTGGAAGAACACGTGCGCCGCGTGAAGGCGAAGTAACCGCCTTCAGCGACCGAGCGCCCGGAGCCCGTCATGCCGACCAACAAAGCGTCCGATTTTCATCAAGCGCGTCATATCGAACAAGAAGGTGCACCACGACGGCGCGTGGAAGCTGGCGTACGCCGACTTCATGACGGCAATGATGGCGTTCTTCCTGTTGATGTGGCTGCTGAGTGCGGTGTCGCCGGTGCAGCGGCAGAGGATTGCCGAGTATTTCAACATGCCGCTCAGAACGCGATCATGGGCGGGAAGCGTAGCGGGATGGACTCTAGCATCATCGACGGCGTCGGGCGCGATATTTCAAGCCCCGAGTCGGGCACGACCCGCATGAGCGACCGTACGCGGCGCATGGACCGGCTTGACGAACAGACGCTGAAAGCGGCGCAAGGTGAACTCGAACGGCGCGACCAGACGCGTCTGCACGACCTGCAGGTCAAGCTGATGGCGGCGATCGAAGCGAATCCGGTGTTGCGCCAGTTCAGGCAGCAGATCCGGATTGATTCGACACAACAGGTTCTGCGGGTCGAGATCGTCGATACCCAGAAGCGCCCGATGTTCTCGCTCTCCAGCGACAACGTGAAGCTCTACATGCGCGACATCCTGCGCGAGATCGGCAAGGCGCTCAACGACGTGCCGAACCGGATCGTGGTGCAGGGGCACACCGACCCCAACCAATTAGGGGCGGTGAAAAGGGCTACAGCAATTGGGAGTTGTCAGCGGATCACGCGAATGCGTCGCGGCGCGAGCTCATCTCGGGCGGCATGGACGAATCGAAGGTCTTGCGGGCGCTTGGACTCGCATCGACACAGAACCTGAACAAGAAGGATGCTTTCGATCCCGAGAACCGGCGTTATTAGCATCCTTGTATTGAACCACCGGTCGGAGGAGTCCATGACACGCGAGGACATGCCGGCGACCACGATTACCAGCAGCGCGGGCAGTCCGGGCGAGCTCAAGCCCGACCTCGGTCCGCTGGCGCTGGCATTGCCGGCCAAGCTGGCTGCACCATGACAGCGGCACGATGAAACAGGCTCACGAGAGCACGACAGGAACATCGGACAGAGGGCGGCACACATCATGATCAAGAACATTCTGGCTATCGACGACTCGGCTGCCATGCGGCAAATCCTCTCGGCGACGTTTGTCGCGGCGGGGTATCGCATGGTGGTGACCATGGATGGCGCAGAAGCCTACGAATCGGCGCTTGCCGAACAGTTTGATCTGGTGATCACCGACCAGAACATGCCGGCAATGAGCGGCCTGTAGCTGATCGGGAAGCTGCGAGGACACCGCGCGTATGCGAATACGCCGATCCCCTCGTGCTGACGACCGAATCGGGCGAGCCCTTTAAAGCCGCGGCGCGTGCGGTGGGCGCGACGGGGTGGATTGAAAAGCCGTTCGATCCCGACGTGCTGACCGATCTGGTCGCCAGGCTGTCGGAAGCGGAACACCCGCACTTGAAGCAAACCGGTTTTTGCATGAAGCACGACACATCAGACATTAAGCATCAGGCACGAAGAACACGTTAGCTTTTACGACGCGCATAGCGACGATAGACAAGGCATCCGGTGGTGACCCAGTCATGACACTCGACATTACGCAGTTCTATCAAACATTCTTCGACGAAGCCGACGAGCTGCTCGCGGATATGGAGCAATTGCTCCTAGCCCGGCGAACCCCGATCCCGAGGATCTCGGCGCGATCTTTCGCGCGGCACATTCGATCAAGGGCGGCGCGGCCACGTTCGGCTTTTCGGCACTGACCGAGACTACGCACATCCTCGAGTCGTTGCTCGACCGGGCGCGCAATAACGAACTGGTCTTGCGTCGCGACATGATCGATATGTTCCTTGAAACCAAGGACGTACTGTCGGATCAGCTCGGCGCGTATCGCGCCAGCGCTGAGCCGGATGCCGCGGCCGCGAAAGCGATTTGCGCGAAGCTTGAATACTTGCGGGACAACGATCCGGCTGATGGCATCACTGCCGCTGAAGTAGCGGAGCCGGAACAGGAGCCGTCGTTCGCCGAGTCCGCCGTGATCGCATAGGATCTCGCGGAAGTCGCGCTGGCGCTCGGGCCGAACGAACCGCCGCCGCATGTGGTCGAGCAAGCCAACGAAGCGGTCGAGGAAGAAGGCGAGTGGACCGCTTTCCCGGCGACCGAAACTCCAGCCACGCTGGATGCAAGCCACGGTGCCCACGGTGACGACAGCGCCGGACAAGATGGACCTTACCTGAAGATTACATTGCGGGGGGGGGGGGGGGAGAAGGACCAGGCTCTGCTGACTGAGGAGCCTGGAAACTTGGGTAGTGTTGTCGGGGAACTGAAGTCGAGCAGCGACTTGACGCTGTGGCTCGACTCGGATGTATCCTCCGACGATATCGTCGCCGTGTGCTGTTTCGTGATCGATGAAGCGCAGATCGCGGTGAGCCGCTGCAGAGCAGGAAGAGTTGAACGAGGTGGCAGCAAAAGCACCCGCATCTGAGAAGATGGAACCGGCGGCAGCCTCTGATGTTGCCGCCGAGTCCCGCGTCAAATCCACCAACACGCCCGCAAGCGCCGCGGCAGCAGAAGCGCCCGACGCGCCCGAAAGCACCGGAAGGCGACAAGAAAACCCACACGGCAGCCGCGCCCGCTGCCGCGGAAGGCAGTTCCATTCGCGTCGGCGTGGAAAAGGTGGATCAACTGATCAACCTCGTCGGCGAACTGGTGATCACGCAGGCCATGCTTGCCGAAACCACGAGCACCTTCGACCCGGCATTGCACGACCGCCTGTTCAACGGCATGGCGCAGTTCGAATGCAATGCACGCAATCTGCAGGAAACTGTGATGTCTGCACGATGCCGATGGACTACGTCTTCAGCCGTTTCCCGCGCCTCGTGCGTGACCTCGCCGCGAAGCTCGGCAAGGAAGTCGAACTCGTCACGTTCGGACAGGCAACGGAGCTGGACAAGAGCCTGATTGGACGGATCATCGACCCGTTGACGCACCTCGTGCGCAATTCGCTCGACCACGGCATTGAAACCGTGGAAGCGCGCCGTGCGGCGGGCAAGGCGGCGGTGGGGCAACTGGTGCTGTCGGCGGCACATCACGGCGGCAACATCGTGATTGAAGTCAGCGACGACGGCGCAGGCCTGCGCCGCGACAAGATTCTTGCGAAGGCGCTGAAGCAAGGCATGCAAGTCAGCGAGCAAATGTCCGACGACGAAGTCTGGCAACTGATCTTCATGCCGGGTTTCTCCACCGCCGAGCAGGTCACGGACATTTCCGGCCGCGGCGTGGGCATGGACGTGGTGAAGCGCAACATCCAGGCGATGGGCGGCCATGTCGAGATCCAGTCGCGCGAAGGCAAGGGCACGACCACGCGGATCGTGTTGCCGCTGACGCTGGCGATTCTCGACGGCATGTCCGTGAAGGTAGGCAGCGAGATTCTCATCCTGCCGCTGAACTTCGTGATGGAGTCGCTGCAACCCGTTGCCGTTGCCAACGATATCTGGTCGCCAGCGGCGAGCGCGTGGTGCGCGTGCGCGGCGAGTACTTGCCGCTGGTCGCGCTGCATCAGGTCTTCGAAGTGACCGATGCACGCACGGAACCCACGCAGGGAATCGTCACGATCATCCAGTCGGAAGGACGCCGTTTCGCGATGCTGATCGACGAGCTGGTCGGCGCCAGCAGCAAGTGGTGGTGAAGAACCTGGAAACGAATTACCGCAAGGTGCACGGCATTTCCGCCGCGACCCGACCATCCTGGGTGACGGCAGTGTCGCACTGATCGTCGACATAGCGGCGCTGAACCGTGAGCACTGCTCGGCGCATGGCGCGCTGACGCACTAATAAGACAGCAGATAGTCTGAATACCTAACCAATTTTTGGAGGCTAACCTGGCAGCAGACATCCAATCGACTACTTCGGCGGCACAACGCCGTGACGTTCAACGTGTCAGCCAGGCAGAAGCGGCAGGACAGGAATTCCTCGTCTTCACGCTGAGCGCGGAAGGGTACGGCATCGACATCCTGAAGGTGCAGGAAATTCGCGGCTACGACAACGTCACGCACATTGCGAATGCGCCGGCGTTCATCAAGGGTGTGATCAACTTGCGCGGCATCATCGTGCCGATCGTCGACATGCGCATCAAGTTCAATCTCGGCCGCATGGAGTATGACAACCAGACGGTCGTGATCATCTTGAACGTCGCACATCGCGTGGTTGGCATGGTGGTGGACGGCGTGTCCGACGTGCTCACGCTGCAAGCCGACCAGGTCATGCCGGCGCCGGAATTCGGCGCCACGCTCATCACCGAATACCTGACGGGCCTCGGTACCGTCGACGACCGGATGCTGATCCTCATGTACATCGAAAAGTTGATGACGAGCAAGGAAATGGAGTTGATCGACTCCGTCGCCGTGCCTGCCTGAAACTGCTTGAGACTTTACGTAACTGGCTTACCAACACGCTGGTCGGGAAGAAGACATGCTTAAGAACTGGTCGATTCGTACCACGTTGACGCTCGTGGGCCTGCTGTTCGTAGGATTCGCGGCAGTGGTGAGCGCGTTGTCGCTGAACAGCTTGCGCTCGGCGGGCAATTCGCTTTCCTCGCTGGCGGACAGCGACATGGTGTCCATGCGCGCACTCAACGACGCGTCGTCGAACCTGCTGCGCTCGCGCGTGGCGCTCGACCGCGTGCGCGGGCTGACGGAAGCGAACAATGCCGATGAAGCCAAGAAGGTGCTCGAGCGCAGGCAGTTCCTGCTCGACAAGTCGAACGAGAGCTGGAAGCCTTTCTTGTCGACGCCGAAGCCGATGCTGCCACAAGCCACGCTGGACGACATCGTGGCGAAACGTGACGCGCTGATGCATGACGGCGTCGAACCCGAGTTTGCGGCGATGCGCGCCAGCGACATGGCCGCGTATCACGCCATTGCGGACACCAAGATCAGCCCGATGTTCATCGCCCTCGACGCAGCGACGGCTATCACGGCCGACTTAACGCAGAAGCATGCCGAGCAATTGCGCGGGGGGACGCGGAGTCGAGCATCACGCTGCTGATCGAGGTGATCATTGGCGTGATGGTGCTGGCTGTACTTACGCTGATTGGCACGCGTGTCGCGCTGGGCGGCATGATCGTGCAACCGATCAACGACGCTGTTTATCGCTTCGAGAACATCGCTCAAGGCGATCTGACGAAGTCGGCGCACACGGACAAGACCAACGAGATCGGCTGGTTGTTTGCCGGCATCGAGCAGATGTGCACGAACCTGACCACGATGGTCGGATCGGTGCATCACGGTGCGGAATCCATTGATGTCGGCGCGCGGGAAATTGCGAGCGGCAACACGGATCTTTCGCAGCGCACGGAAGAACAGGCGGCGTCGCTGCAGGAAACGGCGTCGAGCATGGAGCAGCTCACCAGCACCGTGAAGCAGAACGCCGAGAACGCGCGCCAGGCTTCGCAGCTAGCCGTCAATGCGTCGGATATTGCTTCGCGCGGCGGTCAGGTGGTGGAGCAGGTGGTTGAAACCATGAGCGCGATTTTATCGAGTTCGAGCAAGGTGTCGACATCATCGCGTGATTGAGGGCATTGCATTCCAGACCAATATTCTCGCGCTGAACGCGGCCGTGGAAACGGCGCGGGCGGGAGAGGAAGGGCGCGGTTTTGCGGTTGTTGCCGGCGAAGTGCGAAGCCTCGCGCAACGCAGCGCGGCAGCGGCGAAAGAGATCAAGTCGCTGATCGGCGACTCTGCCGCGAAGGTCGAAAGCGGCTCCGTGCTGGTCAGCCGCGCCGGCGAGACGATGGACGAAATCGTGCAGGCCGTGCGCCGCGTCACCGACATCATGGGTGAGATCAGTGCCGCGTCGGACGAGCAGTCGCAAGGCATTGAACAGGTGAGCCGCGCCGTCGGGCAGATGGACGAAGTTACGCAGCAGAACGCGACGCTGGTTGAACAGGCGGCAGCCGCTGCGGCGTCACTTGAAGAGCAGACACGCAAGTTGAAAGACGTGGTTAGCTACTGGTAAGTCAGCAGCGACACGCGCTCCGCTGACCCGCCCGCGCGCCCGACTTGAACCGAAGGTCGTCGCTCGGCCGCACGCCGGCCCGGCGATTAAAGTTGCAGCACGGCCTAACGTCGCGGCTAATTGCGCCGTTAATAAGCTTATCGCCTCACCGGCTCCAGCCGCTTCAGGTGCGACAACACCGGCCGCGAAAGCGCCCGCGGCGAAGCCTGCAGTTGCCGTGTCCAGCGACTGGGAAACTTTTTAAAGCAGTATCAGACGACCATGCCGGCCCATTGCATCGCGCCCGCCCGTCGATACACCCCGCGACCGGACCAGAACCGGTTCGGAAGTGGAACGCGACTTCGAATTCACCAACACCGATTTCGGCCGCATTCGCAAGCTGATTCACCGGTGCGCGGGGATTTCGTTGTCCGAGCACAAACGCGACATGGCTTACAGCCGTCTCGCCCGACGTGGGTGTCTATTCGCTCGATTCCGTGAAGACTCTTGGGACCGAACGCCTGAAGCGTTTTTCCTGAAAGGCACGGGCGCGCATGCGGGGATGGTGAAGATCCGCCCGGAAGTACGCGCGTTGGTGAAGTTCGAGCAATTGAATCTGACGGACGCGAAGTACGCGCTGTCCGGCCAGTTTGACGCGATCTTCTGCCGCAACGTAATGATCTACTTCGATAAACCCACGCAGGCGCAAGTGCTCGCGCGCTTCGAGCCGCTGATGAAAAGCGGTGGTTTATTTGTTCGCCGGACATTCGGAGAACTTCACGTATGTGACGCAGGCGTTCAATCTGCGCGGCCAGACCGTCTATGGATTGACGCGCGACGCAGCGGCGGCTACGGCAGCGGCAGCAGCGAAGAAAGCGGGCAAGACGCTCGCCGGGAAGCTGGCATGAGCGGCTTGCCGATCGCATCGAATCTCTACTTCGACAACCATTTCAAGCTTCCGGGCGTGAAGCTGCTGCCGAACGAGTTCTACATGACGAGCGAGGACATGGTGCTCGGTTCATGCGTGGCCGCGTGCATTCACGATCGCTCGGCGGGCATTGGCGAGATGAATCATTTCATGCTTCCGTACGACGGTTCCGACGCGTCGCAGTCCAGTTCGGATTCCATGCGCTACGGCGCGTACGCAATGGAAGTGCTGATCAACGAGATGATCAAGCGCGGCGACCGGCGTGAACGCTTCGAAGCGGAAGTGTTCGGCGGCGGCGCGGTGCTGGCGGGCATGACGACGATCAATATCGGCGATCGCAATTCGGAGTTCGTGCGCCGGTATCTCGCGCTGGAAAAGGTTCGCATCGTGGCTGAGGACTTGCAGGGCATGTATCCGCACAAGGTCGTGTTCATGCCGCGCACCGGCCGGCGATGGTCAAGAAACTCATGATGCAACAAGACCCGGGCGTGGTCGAGCGCGAGCGGGTGCTCGCGCGGCAAACGCCTGAAGCACGTGGCGAACGGCTTGCGAAGGCGCGTGAGCGTGTCGAGCTGTTCAGCCGGCCCAAAGCTACAACTACCGATAAACCCCGCATCGAATTTTATTCGGTGCCGCAGTCAGCCTGCAGCGAACCGTCCGCACGAAGACGGCCGAGGAAGCATGACGATGGCCCGGAGTAAGGAACCGAAGATCAGTGTGCTGTGCGTCGACGACTCGGCGTTGGTACGCAGCCTGATGACCGAGATCATCAACTCGCAGCCCGACATGCACGTGAGCTCATCAAGCAGCACAACCCGGATGTACTGACGCTCGATGTCGAAATGCCACGCATGGACGGCCTCGATTTTCTTGAAAAGCTGATGCGGCTTCGGCCCATGCCGGTGGTGATGGTGTCGTCGCTGACCGAGCGCGGTTCGGAAATCACGCTGCGCGCTGGAACTGGGTGCGATGGATTTCGTGACGAAACCGCGCGTGGGCATTCGTGACGGCATGCTCGAGTATGCCGAAAAGCTCGCCGATAAAATCCGCGCGGCCGCCCGGGCCCGGGTGCGGCAGACACCTCACGTCGTGCACGCAGCGCATGGCGCCAGTGGCGCAGCCGCTGCCGAGAAACCCACGCCGAACCTGAACAATCCGCTGGTGAGTACCGAGAAGCTGATTATTGTCGCGGCATCGACGGGCGGTACCGAAGCGATCCGCGAACTGCTGCCGCTGCCGCCCGACGCGCCTGGCGATGATCGCTCAGCATATGCCGCCGGGCTTCACAAAGTTGTTTGCGCAGCGCTTGAACGGTCTGTGCCGGATCGCGGTGAAGGAAGCAGAGCATGGCGAGCGTGTCCTGCCGGGCCATGCGTACATCGCGCTCGGGACGCCCATCTGGTGCTCGCGTGCAGCGGTGCGAACTACGTGGCGCATCTGTCCGATGCCCCGCCGGTCAACCGGCACACAGTGGATGTGCTGTTTTGATCGGCTGCGCAGAACGCCGGCAAGAACGTGCTCGGCGTGGTCCTGACCGGCATGGGCCGTGACGGCGCCGGGCATGCTGGAAATGCAGCAGGCCGGCGCGTACACCTTCGCGCAGGACGAAGTGAGCTGCGTGGTGTTCGGCATGCCGCGCGAGTCTATCGCGGCGGGGGACGTAAGCGAGATCGCGCCGCTGTCGGAAATGCTCCGGCGCGTGATGGCGCGGCTCAATTCAATGGGTGAACGCACGCAACGCGTTTAATCCTCGCCAAGAGAATTCGGATAAAAATGCGGCGTAATGCGCCGCTTGAAGAAAACACGGGAACACAAGGAGCAGTGAAGATGGACAAGAAAATGAAGATTTTGGTCGTCGACGACTTTCCGACGATGCGCCGGAAATCTGCTGAAGGAGCTGGGTTTCTCCAACGTCGATGAAGCCGAAGATGGCGCTGCCGGTTTCTCGCACCTGCGCGGGGGCGGTTTCGATTTCGTCATCTCCGACTGGAGGAACATGCCGAACCTCGACGGCCTGGAAATGCTCAAGCAGATCCGCGGCGACAGCACGCTCGCCCATCTGCCCGTGCTGATGGTGACGGCAGAATCGAAGAAGGAGAACATCATTGCCGCGGCCCAGGCTGGCGCGAGCGGGTACGTGGTCAAGCCGTTCACGGCGGCGACCCTCGATGAGAAGCTGCGGAAGATTCTCGAAAAGATGGCTAAGGCCTGGAGCTGAGCGTGAACGAAATGACGAACCACGAGACGCTTGTCGACGTCAAGCAAGAAGGCGATGCATCGAGCGACCGCATCCTGGCGCGCATCGGCCAGTTGACCCGGACCTTGCGCGATTCCATGCGCGAACTCGGCCTCGACAGCAAGTGGAAGCCGCGGCCGAGATGGTGCCGGACGCGTGCGACCGCCTGAAGTACGTTGCGACGATGACAGAGCAGGCTGCCGAGCGCGCGTTGAACGTGATCGAACTGGCCAAGCCGCTGCAGGAGACCATGCAGCCCGACGTACAGGCGCTCGACGCACGCTGGGAGCAATGGTATGGCGCGCCGCTCGAAAACGCGGAAGTGAAGACCTTGCTGGCTGACACCCGGGGCTTTTTGCTGCAAGTACCGGTGCATATGGTTGCGACCAACGAGCAATTACCCGAAATTATGCCCGCACAGGATTTCCAGGATCTGATCGGTCAGGTGATCAAGAAGATCACGGACGTCGTCCATTTGATCGAGCAGCAATTGCTCGGCATGTTGCTCGAGAACATTGCGCCCGGGCGGCGTGAGCAGTTTGCGGCGCAGGCGGTACTGGCGGCATCGAGCACGTCGGAAACCTTGCTGAACAGTCCGCAGATCAATCCGGAAGGCCGTACCGACATAGTCCAGGACCAGACTCAAGTCGACGATCTGCTCGCCAGCCTGGGTTTCTGACAACACGGGCCGTTCGACGCGGACAGGCTTGGGAACACGTATACGTATGACCTGCTGCACCCAAGCGCCGGCATCTGCCGGCGCTTGGGTGTCAAGCCCATTTCTCCGGCGTCAGAGTTCCGTCCGTCACCATCGCACCTGGATATCAGCGCTTGTACGAAGCGCCATTTTCCCTGTTTCGACTCATTCGGCTAGCATACTGGCAGTGCTTTATTACGAGTGCTTTTGTGGCGCGGACGTTGCACAAGGCAAAATAGCGGATATTGAGATAATCGAAACGGGGAGGCGAAGTGAACACTTCGATCATTTCATTGAGCTCGCGACGCGCATCCGCGTTCGCCAGCCGCAGGGCTGACATTGAGCTTGCTCGCCGTATCGCCGGCCTATGCTGCGCTTGGTGGCGCACCGCTGACACCGCCGGCCGGCGCCACCGTCAGCAACGCCGTGTCGCATGCTGCGGCGTCAGCGGTTGCGTCCGGTGCGAGCACAACGGCTAGTTCCTACACGGTTCGCACCACGACGCTCGCCGTCGGGACGGTCGTGAACGAGTACGTGGGTTCGGATGGCGTGGCGTTCGGTATTGCGTGGCAAGGTCCCAGAATTCCCGATCTGCCGACGTTGCTCGGCAGCTATTTCCCCCAATACGTGCAAGGCATCCAGAATCAGCGTGCCAACGGCGGCGGCCCCGTCAGGGTTGCTGGCAGCGCGCTGGTGGTCCGCTCCGGCGGCCACATGGGCGCATTCGCCGGGCAGGCTTACCTGCCGCAGTCCTTGCCCGTCGGCGTCAGCCCCAGCGACATCCAATAAAGGAAAGGACGGAGACTTTTACTATGCGTCCGACGATTTTTTAGTCCAATGTGCCCCTGCGTTCAGGCCTGTTCTGCTGGCTTGCCGTGCTGAGCGTGTCGGTGTTACTCGCTGCCTGCGGCGGCGGAGGCAACGATTCCGTCAGCAGCGGCGGCAGTAGCAGCAGTAGTAGCAGTAGTAGCGGCAGCAGTGGCAGTGGTTCCAACGGCACGCCCGGCGCGCAGCTGATTGCATCCACGGCGTCGAACACTGTGCCTATAACCGTGGGTCCCCGGTGCACAGAATTTCATCAATATCCCGAACGTATCGGTGACAGTGTGTGCGCCCGGTACGAGCACGTGCCAGACCATCAACAACATCCAGCTCGATACCAGCTCGTACGGCTTGCGTCTCGCAAGCGACGCGGCGGCGCAGATTATCAGCAGCTTGCCGGTGGCCCAGTCGACAAGCAATGGTCAACTGGCGGAATGCACGCAATTCGCCGATGGCTTTACGGTGGGGTACCGTGCGTACCGCCGACGTCAAGATTGGCGGCGAAATCGCGAGCGCCATTCCAATCCAGGTGGTGGGCGATCTGCCTGACTCCAAGGTGCCGCTGAACGGCTGTATCAACGGCAGCAACGAGAGCACGTCGCAGCAACTGGGCGCGACGGGATTTTCGGCGTGGGCGTGGCGGCGACCGATTGCGGCGTGACCTGTACGAACGCTGCGACCAGCAACTACTATTCGTGCCCAAGCGGGACCAACTGCACGGCCATTGCCGTGCCCGTTGCCCAGCAAGTGGTGAATCCGGTCACGAAGTTCACGGTGGACAACAACGGTGTGATCGTGCAATTGTGCCGTCTGTGGCGACCTCAGCGGCGTCGGTAACGGGAACGCTGGTGTTCGGTATCGGCACGCAGAGCAACAATGCCCTTACTGGCGCTACGTCGTATCGCTCGACGAGTTTTGGCAACCTGACCGATGGTACCTACAAGGGCGCGGCGGTGACGACTATCCTGGATTCGGGTTCGAACGGTCTGTTCTTCACCGATAGTTCGTTGCCGGCTTGCACGTCGACGTTCCCCGACTTCTACTGTCCGGCCAATGCGACGGCGCTTTCTGCGACCGTTACCGGGCTGAATGGCGTAACGGGTACAGTGAATTTCACGGTCCAGAACGCGCAGACGCTGGCTGCTAGCGGCACGAACTATGCGCTTAACGGACTGGCCGGCAGCATTGGTTCATACCCGACGCTGTTCGACTTTGGGCTACCGTTTTTCTTCGGACGATGTTTATTTCGGCTTCGGAACCAACGGAAATTCGCCGTACGTGGCGTTTTAAGCCCGGTTAGTTCCGATAGCCTTAGGGCGACGAGGAAAAGCAACAAAGCCCGGCGAGTTCCTGCGCCGGGCTTTGTTTTGGTGGAAGCGTTCACCGCTTACCCAGTTCGTCCTGAATGATCGCCAGCGCCTTTATTGACGAGGGTTGAAGGGCGAAACCGCATTGCCGGAATTGCAGGAT
>CALNPU010000028.1 GCA_940588625.1 uncultured Caballeronia sp. | reverse complement strand
ACACCCGTGCCTCCTCTCTCAACCCGTGCTCCTCTCTCGTACCGCTGCCGATAAACGCCGAAAATCGAGCACTTACAATTGTCGCGATCACCGGCGCGTGGTCCGACGGCTGTTCCCACTTCCGCGGCACCTTGTCCACTTCGCACGCAGTGCATCGTGCGGCGAGTTCTGCCGTGACCAGAATGTGATCGATGCGCAGTCCCGCGTTACGACGGAATCCGAGCATCCGGTAATCCCACCACGTATAAAGCTTCTCGGGCTGCTCGAACTTGCGGAAGGTATCGGTGAGACCGAGTTCGATCAATTGCACGAAATGCGCGCGTTCTTCGGGCGAGACGAGGTTCTGGCCTTCCCACGCTTTCGGGTCGTGGACGTCGCGATCTTCCGGCGCGATGTTGTAGTCGCCGAGCAGCGCGAGTTGCGGATACGCCTTCATTTCGCCCTCGATCCAGTCGCGCAGCGCCTCGAGCCAGCGCATCTTGTACGCGAACTTTTCCGTCCCCGGCGCCTGGCCGTTGGGGAAATACGCCGAGATGATCCGCACGCCTTCGACGGTTGCGACAATCACGCGTTGCTGCGGGTCTTCGAAAGCTGGGATGTTGTGCACGATTGTGGTTTCGTCGACCGTCAGGCTGTTGCGTACCAGAATGCCGACGCCGTTATAGGTCTTCTGGCCGGCGAACCAGCTTCTGTAGCCAACGGCCGCAAGTTCTGCGACGGGGAATTTGTCGTCGGTGAGCTTGAGCTCCTGCAAGCAAAGCACGTCGACGCCGCTCGTTGCCAGCCAGTCGATCACATGCTGCTGGCGGACTTTGAGGGAGTTTACGTTCCAGGTGGCAATTTTCATTTGATTGGTGCGGAGATTGACTTTCGTCAGTGATGAGCTGCGGGCGTGAGCATGAAGCCGTCTGTTAGCCTTTCTCGGCCCTTGATTGAAGGGTGGACTCGCTTACATGAGCTGTACGTCGTCATAGGCTGTCGCCCGTCAAGACGAATGCGTCAATGATGCACGGGCACGGCGACGAGTTTTACGCCCAACGCAGCAGCAATTTTCTGGATGGTTTCAAGTCGGGGTTTCGCACCCTCGGCCAGAGACTTGTACAGGCTTTCGCGTTGCACCCCCGCTTCGGAGGCGACTTTCGACATGCCACGCGCTTTCACGATATCGGCAAGAGCCGACAGGAGAATGTCGGAGTCGCCGGAGGCAAGCGCCTCGTTCAGATATGCCGCGATGGCCTCTTCACTATCGAGATAGTCGGATGCGTCGAAAGCCGAAATGTGAGTCGAGTTCATTTCCGTTCCTGTCTGATTCGTTGCCACATGGCCTTCGCTCGGGCGATATCAGATATCTGCCCTTGCTTGCTTCCCCCGGCCAACAGTAGGTACACCGTCAAGTCGTCACGCACGTAATACACACGATAACCCGCGCCTGTGTGGACCCGCATTTCCCACACGCTGCCGCCCACGTCGTGAAAATTGCCGAAATTTCCCAGAGCGGCGCGTTTGATCTGAACCAGGATGGCGGCTCTTGCTAACACATCAGTCACGCCCAACAGCCAGACCGAAAAGTCGTGCGTTTGATTGATTGTGTTCGTCATGCGCGAGGATCCCAGATAACGTTAAGTGGGATGCCTTGATGAAGTGTATCCCTATGGATACGAAAACTCAAGGCATCGATTGAAGAATGCAGTGATCTGATGCTGGTAGCTCGGAAATGAGCATTGGAGTGAAGTTGTTACTGTGATTGGTCGCGCAAGCTTTCTGCAGTCGGCCTAATGGCTAACGCGGGCAGCGCTCTGAAAATCGTGCTTTCTGTCCCGCTACAATCATCGAAACACTTGGCAAAAGGACAACCTTATGGACCTGATCATTCGGCGCGCAGCACTCGCGCATTCCCGCGATCCGGTGAACATCGGCATCGAAGGCGGCCGCTTTGCTGCGATCGAACCGCAGCTCGTGGCGAGCGCGCCTGAGGAAATCGATGCGGCGGGTTCTCTCGTCACCGCACCGTTCGTCGATGCGCATTTTCACGTGGACGCCACGTTGTCCTACGGTTTGCCGCGTGTGAACGCATCGGGCACGCTGCTGGAAGGGATCGCGTTATGGGGTGAGTTGAAGCCCGAACTAACACAAGAAGCGTTGGTTGATCGGGCGATGCAGTACTGCGATTGGGCCGTCGCGCGCGGCCTGCTCGCGATTCACTCGCACGTGGATGTCTGCGATCCGCGTCTGCTCGCCGTCGAAGCACTGCTCGAAGTAAAGCGTCGCGTGAAACCGTATCTGGACTTGCAACTCGTCGCGTTTCCGCAGGACGGCGTTTTGCGCAGCAAGGGCGCGTTCGAGAACCTGAAGCGTGCGATATCCATGGGCGTCGATGTGGTGGGCGGAATTCCGCACTTCGAACGCACAATGGCCGACGGCGCCGAGTCCGTGCGTCTTCTGTGCGAGTTCGCGGCGGAGAAGGGGCTGCGCGTAGACATGCATTGCGATGAATCCGACGATCTAATGTGGTGCCATATCGAAACGTTGGCGGCACAAATGCATCGGCTGGGTTTGCAGGGACGTGTCACGGGTTCGCATCTCACTTCAATGCATTCCATGGATAACTACTACGTGAGCAAGCTAATCCCGCTGATACGCGATTCCGGCGTGGCCGCGATCGCGAATCCGCTGATCAACATCACGTTGCAGGGCCGTGCCGATACCTACCCTAAGCGTCGTGGCATGACGCGCGTGCCGGAGTTGATGGCAGCGGGCGTAGACGTAGCGTTCGGCCACGACTGCATGATGGACCTGTGGTACAGCCTGGGCTCCGGCGACATGCTGGAAGTGGCGCATATGGGCTTGCACGTCGCGCAGATGACGTGCATTGACGCCATGCGTGCCGCGTTCGAAGCGGTGACGACGACACCGGCGAAGATCCTGGGTATTGAAGAGTACGGGATTGCGTTGTACTGGACGCGCGTGATCCGGTTGAAGCGATTCGATTGCGAGCGGCGCGCACAGCAGTGCTTCGTCGCGGCAAGGTGGTCAGCCGCGCACCGGCAATGCGGGCGAGACTCAGCCTGGAAGGGCGACCGGAGGAAGTGAATTTCCGGTTGGATCGATAGAGAGCTACGATCCAAGAGTAAATGATCGAGTATGCAAATGAAGCTGTTGCTGGAGGTTGCAAAATCCATACCCGACGGCTCTTGCAACACGCCAGGCTGCCGCTAGACAGAAGCACGCGCTAAAGGGGAAACAGTTGCAGGGCGAACGAAGTAACGGGGTTACTGCCTGATGAAATACATCTCATTTACGGATGTGGGCATGTTCGAACCGCCGTCGTCCCAGTTGATAACAAAAACACCTTTCGGGTAAGCGGCACTAGGCCCCATCAAGAACGTTGTTCCAGTGAAATTTTTTCCAGCATAAGGACACAGGTTTGCGCCGGGGTTTAACCTTTGCGTCGCCGTTTCAAACTGGATGGACGTCTGTCACGTCTATGGTATTAGTTTGCGGCGTCAAGTTGCCGCTCCATGTGCAGTTGTACCCATAGGCGCCACTGAAGGAGTTCCCAGCGATAACGATCTGGGTCGACGAGATCAGACCAAAGGTTCCCGCTAGCGATGAGGCAGTTGGTTTAACCAAAATGGTGTTCAACACCAGCGTAGAATCTGAAGCGGTGCTCGTAGCTCCCTGAACTTTTAGGGAATAGGCCTTGCCCCCTGAATTCAGGCTCAAAGTAGCATTGCCCTGAACAAACGTTCTGGACGTTGGCAGCCAGCCATTACCAGTAGCGCTATTGGCATTTCCGGTCATCGGTACACTTCCGAGTCCAATCGTCAGCGGTTGATCGGTTCCGGTTCCAGACGCGCGTATAAACCCAGCTCGATTGATTGTGATGACCACGCCGTTAGCGGTCGGCCCTGTCGACGTAAGGACATTGTCCGCAATGGCAGGGCCCGGCGCGCTGGCAGCTGTGTAGTTCCCGCCCCCTCCGCAGCCGGCAAAGATCACGCATGATGTGGCGGCGAGTATGCAGAGATGTCTGTTGGTCATTTGTTGGATTTAGAGTCGTTACGTATATAAGCCCGGTCGCAAGAGAATGGATGGCGAATCTGTTGTGCGACGAGTAGGACTGCGAGGTTATGGCGGTTGGGTGGCAAATCAGCGGTTCGGCAAACATCGGGCAAACTTATCATGCCAGTCTGGCTATGATCTATTCGCGATAATTTTTCGCATTCCTAAATTTTATTTAATCTCTTCAGAGACCAAGACGGCGAATGGGTGCACTTAGAATGTCAGTGGACACTCATCAATATGTATAACTGATCGATTTCAGTTCGATTGAAAGGGTTTTACTTCGTCGGTTTTGCAGAATGACGTGAACCAGACGTGGGGCTGGAACGAAAGTGCATTGGAGTCGCGGAATACCAAAATCAATATGGAATTGGCATATTGTCTTGGAGTTGATAGCCGCCGGTAAGCGCACCGGATTTCTTCCGTGGCCGCCAGGATGCGATGATCGATTTGCGTTAGGTGTTCGCCAAGGCCAGTTGGCGACGAGGGTAATCTGTTTCGAGCGCACGGTAGCACTGAGGCCATCCGAGCTCGAGCGCGTAATCGTTGATCGTCGAGATTAAGCCGCCTCAGATTCGGCGCTGGTAAGGGAAACGAGTTGCCCGAAGTGGACGAAAAAAAGCGGTTCCGATCTACACCGGAACTGCCTTCATCATCGCGCGTCAATCAATGCGCCATCTCCGGCGACATGCCGTTATGCCGCAGCAACGCATCAATATTCGGCTCGCGGCCGCGGAATGCCTTGAACGAGTCCATCGCTGGCCGGCTACCGCCCACTTCAAGAATTTTGCGACGGTACCGAGTACCTGTTGTCGCATCCAGCACTGAGCCACCGCCAAGCTTCGCGGCTTCCTCGAACGCCGCATACGCATTCGCCGACAACACTTCCGCACCCACTTGTAGCTGTAGTACCCGCCCGCGAAAATGTGCGTGAAGGATTGGTCCAGTGGGAGAACGGCGTTCGCGGCACGACGTGGAAACACTCGTTGATTTCGCGCGCGAAGTCGTTGACGTTGATCACGCCGGCCGGATCGTAGTCGCTGTGAAGCTGGATATCGAACATGGCGAGCACGATCTGGCGCAACGTGCCCAGACCGCTCTGGAAGTTCTTTGCGGCCAGCATCTTGTCGAACAGTTCGCGTGGCAGGTGGCGCCCGTCTCCACGTGGCCGGACATGTCGGTGAGCACGTCCCACTCCCAGCAGAAGTTCTCCATGAACTACGACGGCAGTTCGACCGCGTCCCATTCCACGCCGTTGATACCCGATACCCCGAGTTCATCGACACGTGTCAGCATGTGATGCAGGCCGTGCCCGACATGGAACAGGGTGATGACTTCGTCGTGCGTAAAGCACGCAGGTTTGCCGCCAACGGGCGCGGAGAAGTTGCAGGTCAGATATGCCCACCGGGGTCTGCATGCCACCTCACGGCGTTTGTGTCGCGGACGGATCCTCACGCCGAACAGCGTTTCCGTGACCTTGAACAATCCCTTCAACACGGCTTCCTGCGGGAAGTACTGCTTCACTTCGTTTTCCGAGAACGAATAACGCTGCTGGCGCAGGCGTTCGGCGGCGAAGGTCGCACGGCTGCAATTCCGGCATACCGAGCTCGGTCGCCGCGAACGCACGCAATTCCATCCAGTCCTTCTCGGCGTGCTTGCGCGCGCAGCTTCAACTGCTCGACAACGTTCGCTGTGTTGTCCCACTCGGCTCGGCCGTTACCATAGTTCGGACCCAGTTCGGACGCGCGCGTCACATAGGCGCGATACATCGCTTTACGCAATGGCCGATGTTCGGCTTACTGCATCACGGGGAAGTAAGAAGGGAAATGCAGCGTGAACTTCCAGTCCTCGCGGCCTTCTTTCTGCGCCGCTTCGATTACGTCTTCCGGTAAACCCGCGAGTTCACTCTCCTTGGTCACAACATACGAGAACGCGTTGGTGGCGTCGAGGACGTGGTCAGAGAATGCCTTCGACAACGCCGCCTGTTCTTCCTGAACGCGCGCAAACAGGGGGGGGTTATTTTCGGGCAACTCGGCGCCCGACAAACGGAAACCGCGCAGCTCGTTGCTGAGCATTTTCTTCTGCTCGACGGAAAGCGATGCGTGCTCTTCGCTCGCCGCAATCGCCTTGTCCTTGTATTTCTCATAGAGCGCCAGGTTCTGCCCGACGCTCGCTGAAGACTCGGTCACGTGTGGCAAATTCTCGGCGTGGGCGGCGCGTAATTCGGGAGTATCGGCGACGGCATTCAGGTGTACGCCCCACGCCCGCGACAGCCGTTCGCTCGCACGCTCTTCCACGATGTCCTGCCAGGTAGCCGGTGTCTCAGGCGCGCTGGCGTGATCGACGGCAGTTTTGGCATCGGCGAGCAGCACGTCGAGCGCCGGCGTTACGTGTTCCGGTTTGATGTCGCCGAAGCGGGGCAGGTCGGAGAAGTCGAGCAGGGGGTTGCCCTGAGCTTGGGTCTGAGCCTGATTCGCTTGATTCGCGGTATTCGCTGGTGTCGAATTGGACATGACTCTCCTGGTTTCGGATAAAAATGGATGCGACGATGAATGTGAAGTCGCGCCGGACACAGACAGTATGCGATTTCGGCGGTTGGCTATTCACTATTGTGGGGACGCCTCTGCCGATTCTCAAATCGATTCTGGCTAAGGCGGTGATTTACCCGATCAGCGTGCCGGCTGGGCGTATTAGCGCGGCAATCCGGCAGCCGGTGTCCATCATGCTCGTAAGCGCCGCTGAAGGGCGCCGCCGGTACGCCTTAATCCCGGTCCTGCTGCATCGCTCGCTCGGCGGTTTCGATGGTATTCACCAGCAGCATAGTGATGGTCATCGGCCCGACGCCGCCCGGCACAGGTGTGATGAAACCGGCCACTTCCTTCACGTCCGCGAAATCCACATCGCCGCAGAGTTTGCCGTTCTCGTCGCGATTCATGCCGACGTCGATGACTGTTGCGCCCGGTTTGACCATGTCGGCGGTCAGGATGTTGCGCTGGCCGGTTGCGGCGACAACCACATCCGCGTTGCGGGTCAGCGCGGCGAGATTGCGCGTTTTGCTGTGCGTGATGGTGACCGTGGCGCCGGCTCCGAGCAGGAGCATGGCCATTGGCTTGCCGACGATATTCGAGCGCCCGATCACGACTGCGTTTGCGCCTTCCAGCGGGATGTCATGCGCTTCGAACATTTTCACGACGCCGTAGGGCGTGCACGGGCGAAACAGCGGCTTGCCGGTCATCAGCGCACCGGCATTTTCGACGTTGAAACCATCTACGTCTTTGGCCGGGGCAATGGCTTCGATAACCTTGTGGCTATCGATATGCTTCGGCAACGGCAATTGCACCAGGATGCCATGCACGTTTGGGTCGTTGTTCAGGTCGTCGAGCCGCGCCAGCAATTCGCTTTCGGTGAGCGTGGACGGGAAACGGTCGAACACCGAGTACAAGCCATTGTCTTGACAGGCTTTTACCTTGTTGCGGACGTAGACCTCGCTGGCCGGATTTTCGCCGACGAGAATGACTGCCAGGCCGGGTTGCTGCCCACGGGCAGTCAAGGCGGCGGCGCGTACGGCGACATCGGCGCGAAGGGTCTTGGAGAGGGCATTGCCGTCGATGATTTGGGCGGTCATAGGAGGTCTGGGCGGATGACAAATCCGCTGCTTTTCTTGAGGGCGCAGGGTTGCAAGGGGCCGGTTGCGTCAGTGCGGCGCGGCTTTGCGGTCGGTCTTTGATTGTACCGGACGGGAATTTCCGCCGGTACGGCGCCGGGCCGATGGCCGGTTCGCGTTGGCTAGATGTCTTGAAGAGCTGTTTTAAAACTTTTTGTCACAGCCCGGAACCACTTCCGCCGAGGCGCAAAAATACCCCTCGGTGTATCAGAGAGAACAGCTAAACCCTATTGAGCCTGCTGCGTCTGCGGCTTGTTGGAAAGTGCTAGCCGGAGCAAATCCGCAACGGTATTGACCGACAGCTTTTCCATGATGTTCGCGCGATGCGCTTCAACCGTCTTAATGCTGATGCCAAGGTCATCTGCGATCTGCTTGTTCAGGCGTCCCGCAATGATCCGCTCCAGTACCTGATGTTCCCGCGCTGTCAGCTTGCCCAGACGCTCCGCCGCGGCGCGCTGTTGCTGCATGCTCGAACTCTCGGTACGAGCCTTGTCCAGCATGCGTTCAACTAGCTTCCGCAACTCGGCTTCATCGAACGGTTTTTCGATGAAATCCATTGCGCCCTTCTTCATGGTCGAGACGGCCATCGGCACGTCGCCGTGACCTGTCACGAAGATGATCGGCAGCAGGGAATTTTCCGCAATCAGCAGTTCCTGCAATTCGAGACCGCTCATGCCGGACATCCGTACGTCCAGTATCAGGCACGAGATCGCGGAATGGGTGATCGGGAGGTACGCATCGAGGTACGCCTCAGCGCTCGCAAAACACGAGACGCGGTAGCCATTGGCTTCAAGCAGCCAGCGCAAAGAATCACGCACGGCTTCATCGTCGTCGACGACAAAGACGGTTTCCTGAGTGGTGACTGTGCTCATAGCTCTCCCGTAACAGTTTGTTGTGTGGGTTGATGACTGAGAGCTTCCGGTCCGTTACTGCCCGGACCATCGGCTTCTCCGATTGGCAAACTGCAATGGAATGTGGCGCCCGTCACGTTGCCGGAGGCATCGATATTGTTCACCACCCAAAGACGTCCGCGATGCGATTCAATGATTGATCGGCAAATGTTCAAGCCCATGCCCATACCGTCGGACTTGGTGCTGTAGAAGGGTTCAAACAGGCGTTCCGCCGTGGTTTCATCTACACCCGGCCCCTGGTCCACGACGCTCACGCAGACAAAACTGCCGTCCACGCGTTGCACGATCACGCGGATCACCGGATCACCGGCGTTCGGCTTGGCGTCGTGCATGGCTTCGGCTGCGTTCTTCAGCAAGTTTACGAGCACTTGCTCGATCAGCACCGGATCCACATGAATCACGGGCATGCGCGAGCGTATTTCAGTGAGAATCCGGATCTTGCGTTTGCGTGCTTCGATTTCTGCGAGACCGACGGCGTCCGCCACGATATCAGCCACACGCGTAGGCTGGCGTTTCGGTTCGCTGCGTTTCACGAATTCGCGGATGCGCTTGATGATCATGCCTGCCCGCACTGCCTGCTGCGCGGTTTTTTCGAGCACGGGCAACAGCGCGTCCTGCGTCATGCGGCCCGATTTGACCAGCGCGACGCAACCAGAACAATAATTATTGATCGCGGTCAAAGGCTGGTTCAGCTCGTGCGCCAGCGATGACGCCATTTCGCCCATCGTCATCAAACGGCTGGTGAACTGCAGCTTTTCTTTCTGCTGATCGGCCAGTTCTTGCGCCTGCTTGCGCGTGGTGATGTCGGTCGCGATCTGCATCTGCGCGAGGTGCCCGTCCACCCACTGAATGTACTGGCGGCGCACTTCGAACCACTTTTGGATGCTCTCCACATATGCTTCCTGCGCGTCCGAGGTGCTTTCGGTCAGCGCTGTGGCGGGCAGGCCGGCATACGTATCGACCATGTCGATGGAATCCGAAGACGCCTGCGCCGTATCGAAACCCGCACCCGCGAGTTCGAGATGGCCGTCCGACCGAATCCCGAACAGGTGCCGGTAGTAGCGGTTCGCAAACAGCAGTTCGGCTTCGTCGGCGGCGAGCACGGACACGGCCGCGTCGAGGCTTTCCAGGACGGTCGTAAAGCGTTCGTGTGCAGCGGCGAGATCTTCGCGGGCGCGGCGCGGCTCGGTAATGTCGGTCATGGACGACATCCACCCGGTCTGCCGACCCGAACTATCGATTAGCGGCGACACATAAAGCCGCGCGTGGAAGAACGATCCGTCCTTGCGGCGCACGCGCAACTCGAAGCCAGAGGAGGGTGCCTTGCCGCGCAGGGTCATATCGAGTTGCCGCTGCATTTCCGAATAAGCGTCTTTCGGCCAGTACGGAAAGGGCGCCATTTTAGACACGAGATCGCTTTCGTCCCAGCCTGTCATCCGGCAAAACGCCGGATTCACGTGCGTGATCCGACCGTGCATGTCGAGCACGCGCATGCCGACCAGCACTGAATTTTCCATCGCACGGCGGAAGAACGCCTCGGCGTAGAGCGCTTGTTGTGCCTCAAAGCGCTGCCACGTGTGTTTCCAGAGGCCCCACAAGCTCCACAACACAAAACATGACAAACCCGCGACCAGCCAGACGAGCGTGTTGTTGGTGAAATTCGTGAGTTGCGGATACGAATAAACGCGTACCGATACCCCCTGGCCTGGCGGATCGAGCGGCAGGTCGTAGAACATGTCGCGCGGAAGACGCGGCCGGCTGGAGGTGGTGGCGAGTTCGCGATTGTCCAGGTCGGTGATCGAAATCTTGTACTTCGCGGAGAGTTCGCTAGGGATGTCGTGCTTGAGAATCCCCTCGATGGAAAACACCGCGACAATGGAACCGAGAAAATTGCGATCACGATAAACCGGTGTCTGCAACGTGATGTAGCCGTTGCCGAGATCGTCATACAGAAGCGGGGAATAGACCTGACGACGGTTGGTGCGGGCCTCGTCGAACGCGGACTGGACGGCGGCGTCCATCTGCGCGTCCGTGGGCTTGGCGAGTCGCGAGCCGAGCACCGGCAGCGGGGTATTGGGCCAGCGAGGTTTGTGCTGCGCCGTGTACCAGTTCATGTAGAGGATCTCGGGATGCCCCTGCATGATGTCGCCGGTGGAATTCTGGAACGACTGCGAGTCCCGGTGGTCAGTCGCGATGTCGCGCGCCAAGGCCTGGATCTGCTCCTGCGCGCCAGTCATGGAAAGCCTGATTTGCTGCTGCGCCCAAGCCACGTTATGGTAGATGTCTTCCTGCTGTTGCTGTTCGCGCCGGTTGAGACTCCAAAGGATCAGGCTCATCACGACCAGGAAGACCAGGATCGAAATCAGTGGGGTCAGCAAGTACGAGTTTGACCACCACGGTCCGTGGTGCCAGTGGGTCGGCGCCGAGTCGTTGGGTTTGCCCGACGAACACGCCGAGCGTGCGAAAAGCCGTTCGGTCAACATGCGCGCAATTGTAACGCAGCGCCACACTGTTAATTGGCGTAAAAAGACTTGAAAAGGTCCGCAATTGATCGCAAGGACACCAACGCGTATACTCAAAAGTCTCCACGGTGCATTTTGCAGCATTTCCGTGCAGCATTTCCGCATTATGCTATTTTATCTCATGATTCGAAAAATTGCTTGCACTACTGTTCTGAGACTCTTTAAAATTGCCGCTCGTCCCTCATGTTGTTTTCCACGATTGTGTCTTGCGTATGGTTTAAAGGCTCACGTCGTCTGTTCACAGAGCGTTCCTCAAATCAGGAGACGAGCATGTCTGCTGTACCCGACGAAGTGATGAAATATGTCGCCAACGCCAAGGACGACCAAGATCCCCAGGAAACCGCTGAGTGGCTAGAAGCCTTCGACGGCGTGATTTCGGCAGTAGGCCCGGATCGCGCCCATTACCTGATTGAAAAGCAGATCGAATTCGCGCGCGTGCACGGCGCACATCTGCCGTTTTCGGCTAACACCCCGTACATCAACACCATCCCGGTCGCTGCCCAGTCGAAGATTCCCGGCGACCAGGACATCGAACACAAGATCCGTTCGTACACGCGCTGGAACGCCATTGCCATGGTGCTGCGCGCCGGCAAGGACACGAACGTGGGCGGGCATATTGCTTCATTCGCGTCGGCGGCCACGCTTTATGACGTTGGTTTCAACCATTTCTGGCATGCACCGTCCGCTGAACATGGCGGCGACCTCGTGTTTGTCCAGGGCCATTCGTCGCCCGGCGTGTACTCGCGTGCGTTCTTGCTGGGCCGCCTGAAAGCGAGCCAACTCGATAATTTCCGGCAGGAAGTGGGCGGCGAAGGCATTTCGTCGTATCCGCATCCGTGGCTGATGCCGGACTTCTGGCAGTTCCCGACGGTGTCCATGGGCCTCGGCCCGATCATGGCGATCTATCAGGCGCGTTTCATGAAGTACATGGACGCGCGTGGCATCATCAAGGCAGGCAGCCGCAAGGTCTGGGCATTCCTCGGTGATGGCGAAACGGACGAACCGGAATCGCTCGGCGAGATCGGCATGGCCGGCCGTGAACGGCTCGACAACCTCGTCTTCGTGATTAACTGCAACCTGCAGCGTCTCGACGGCCCGGTACGCGGCAACGGCAAGATTCTCCAGGAACTGGAAAGCGAATTCCGCGGCGCCGGCTGGAACGTGATCAAGGTGGTGTGGGGCAGCCGGTGGGACTCGCTCTTCGCCCGCGATAAAACCGGTGCGCTGATGCGCCGGATGATGGAAGTGGTCGACGGCGAATACCAGACCTACAAGTCGGAGTCGGGCGCCTACGTGCGCGAACATTTCTTCAACACGCCGGAACTCAGGGCGATGGTGGCGGAATGGTCCGACGAGGACATCTGGAACCTGAATCGCGGCGGTCATGATCCGCACAAGATTTACGCGGCATACACGGAAGCATCGAAGACGACGGGTCAGCCGACCGTCATCCTCGCCAAGACCATCAAGGGTTATGGCATGGGCGAAGCTGGCCAGGCGATGAACATCACCCACCAGCAGAAGAAGCTGCACACGGATCAGCTGAAGAAATTCCGCGATCAGTTCAAGCTGCCGATTCCCGACGACCAGATCGCCGACGTGCCGTACCTGACGTTCGAAGAAGGCTCGAAGGAACTCGGGTACATGCGCGCTCGCCGCCAGGAACTGGGTGGTTATCTGCCGGCGCGCCGGCAGAAGGCCGAGTCGCTGCCGGTGCCGGATCTGTCGGCGTTCGGACCGGTGTTGAAGGGCACGGGTCCGGGCCGCGAGATCTCCACGACCATGGCGTTCGTGCGGATCCTCAACATTCTGCTGAAGGACAAGGCGCTCGGCAAACGCATCGTGCCGATCGTGCCGGATGAATCCCGTACGTTCGGTATGGAAGGTTTGTTCCGCCAGATCGGTATCTGGAATCAGGACGGCCAGAAGTACGTGCCGGAAGATTCCGACCAGCTGATGTTCTATCGCGAGTCGGAAACCGGCCAGATCCTGCAGGAAGGAATCAACGAAGCCGGCGGGATATGCGACTGGATCGCGGCCGCGACGTCGTATTCGACGCACGGCGAGATCATGATTCCGTTCTACATCTTCTATTCCATGTTCGGCTTCCAGCGCATCGGCGACCTGGCGTGGGCCGCGGGCGACATGCGTTCGCGCGGTTTCCTGCTGGGCGGCACGGCTGGACGCACGACGCTTAACGGCGAAGGTCTGCAGCACGAAGACGGCCATTCGCTGATGTGGGCGGCGTCGGTGCCGAACTGCGTGAGCTACGACCCGACCTTCAGTTACGAACTCGCTGTGATCATGCAGGACGGTTTGCGTCGCATGGTGGCGGATCAGGAAGACGTATACTACTACGTCACGGTGATGAACGAGAACTACGAACACCCGGCGATTCCGCAGGGCGATTCGGTCGCCACCGACATCATCAAGGGCATGTATTCGTTCCGCAAATCGGATGCCGACGCAAAAACGCCGCGCGTTCAACTGATGGGCGCGGGCACGATCTTCAATGAAGTGATCGCCGCCGCTGATCTGCTGAAGAACGACTGGAACGTTGCCGCCGATCTCTGGAGCGTCCCGAGCTTTACAGAACTGGCACGCGAAGGCGCGCAAGTGGAGCGCTGGAACCTGCTGCATCCGACGGAAGAACGTCAGGTCGCGCACGTGACGAAGCTGCTGAAGGACGCGAAAGGTCCGGTGGTGGCATCGACGGATTATGTGCGTGCGCTCGTCGACCAGATCCGCGGTTATGTGCCGAACAAGTTTGTCGTGCTCGGCACGGACGGTTACGGCCGTTCGGACACGCGCGAAAGACTGCGTCACTTCTTCGAAGTCGACCGTTACTGGGTCACCGTCGCGGCGCTCAATGCGCTGGCCGACGAAGGCATGATCGACCGCAAGCTTGTCGCGGACGCGATCAAGAAGTACGCGCTCGACCCCGCCAAACCCAACCCGATGACGGTTTAACGCATCGGCCCCCAAGTGTTGTTACGCGAAGTCGCCTTGCCCAAAAGCAGGGCGATTTTCGTGTCGCGACCCAGGAGACAATAAACAATGAGTCAAGCGATCGAAGTCAAGGTGCCGGATATCGGTGACTTCAAGGACATTCCGGTCATCGAAGTGACTGTGAAGGTGGGCGACAAGGTCGAGAAGGAGCAATCGCTCGTCACGCTCGAATCAGATAAAGCCACCATGGACGTGCCGTCGCCCGCAGCCGGCACGGTCAAGGAACTCAAGGTCAAAGTCGGCGACAACGTCTCGGAAGGCACGTTGATTCTGGTGCTGGAAAGCGGTGAAGGTGCGACTCTAGCAGCGGCGCCTGCCGCAGCGCCTAAGCAGGAAGCGCCGAAGGCTGAAGCGCCTAAATCTGCGCTTGCCCAGAAAGAAGCACCGTCCGCACTCGCTCTCGCACCGGCCATTCCCGCTGGCGAAGGGGCGCGTACTTCGAGCCACGCATCACCGTCCGTGCGCAAGTTTGCGCGTGAACTGGGCGTTGATGTGTCGAAGGTAACGGGCACGGGCCACAAGAATCGCATCACGCAAGCTGACGT
This sequence comes from uncultured Caballeronia sp., assembly GCA_940588625.1. Lineage (GTDB taxonomy): Bacteria > Pseudomonadota > Gammaproteobacteria > Burkholderiales > Burkholderiaceae > Caballeronia. Next base: position 16,081 of record CALNPU010000028.1, on the reverse strand, counting down.
CACCGCGTTCGTGAAGGGCGTGATGAGCGGTCAGGGTAAAGCGCCAGCGGCAGCTGCCGCAGCGCCGGCCGGTGGCGGCGAGTTGAATCTGCTGCCGTGGCCGAAGGTCGACTTTACGAAGTTCGGTCCGGTCGATCCGAAGCCGCTGTCGCGCATCAAGAAGATTTCGGGTGCGAACCTGCATCGCAACTGGGTCATGATTCCGCACGTCACGAACAACGACGAAGCCGATATCACCGACCTCGAAGCTTTGCGCGTGACGCTGAACAAGGAAAACGAAAAGGCCGGCGTGAAGTTCACCATGCTCGCGTTCGTGATCAAGGCGGTGGTTGCCGCGTTGAAGAAATTTCCGACGTTCAACGCCAGCCTCGACGGCGATAACCTCGTATTCAAGCAGTATTACAACATCGGTTTTGCAGCCGATACCCCGAACGGTTTGATGGTTCCGGTGATTCACGACGCAGACAAGAAGGGCCTCGTCGATGTCGCCAAAGAAATGGCCGATCTGTCGAAGGCCGCTCGCGAAGGCAAGCTCAAACCCGACCAGATGCAAGGCGGATGCTTCTCGATTTCGTCGCTGGGTGGGATTGGCGGGACGCATTTCACGCCGATCATCAATGCGCCCGAAGTGGCAATCCTCGGGTTGTCGTGGGGTGCGACGAAGCCGGTGTGGGACGGCAAGGCGTTTGTACCTCGCCTGATTCTGCCTTTGTCGTTGTCTTACGATCATCGGGTTATCGATGGTGCCGAGGCCGCGCGGTTCAATGCCTATCTTTCTGCTGTGCTGGCGGATTTCCGTCGCGTGAGTCTTTGAGGTTTTGTGGCTCGGGGGCTGTTGTTCTGTGGCCCGCCAGTCGCTTCATTGAAGCATTGCACTGCATTTTGCAAAGAAAGGCAAGTCTGCCGACGGCAGAACCAGGGGCTGCGCGTTGCGTTCTTGTTTCTTGCTTCTGCCCGCTTCCTTCTTAGGGGACAACATGAGTCTCACCGAACTTAAAGTACCCGATATCGGCGATTTCAAAGACGTCGATGTCGTCGAAGTGAATATCAAGGCTGGCGACGCCATCGAGAAAGAACAAGGCGTCCTCACCCTCGAATCCGATAAAGCCACCATGGATGTACCGTCGCCTGCAGCGGGCATGCTCAAGGAAGTCAAGGTCAAGATCGGCGACAACGTCTCCGAAGGCTCGGTGATTCTCGCGCTCGAAGGCCAGGGCGGCGGTGCCAGCCAGGTCGAGGAAAAGCCGAAGACGGCTGCGCCACAACCGGCCGAAAAAGCCGCGGCTGCGCCTGCACCAAAGGTCGCATCGTTCTCCGGTTCAGCCGATATCGAATGCGACATGCTCGTGCTCGGCGCCGGTCCTGGCGGTTATTCGGCGGCTTTCCGTTCGGCCGATATGGGCATGAATACGGTCATCGTCGAACGGTATGAAACGCTTGGCGGCGTGTGCCTGAACGTTGGCTGCATTCCGTCGAAGGCCTTGCTTCAGGCTGCCGCAATCACCGACGCTGCGAAGGAACTCGCGCACCACGGCATTTCCTTCGGTGAACCGACTATCGATCTGGACAAGCTTCGCGACTTCAAGTCGGGCGTTGTCAAGAAGCTGACTGGCGGACTAGCCGGCATGGCGAAGGCGCGCAAGGTCCAGGTGGTCACGGGTGTCGGCAAGTTCGTTGGCCCGAACCACATGGAGATTGAAGGCGCGGGCAGCAAAAAAGTCGTGAAGTTCAAGAACTCGATCATCGCGACGGGTTCACAGGCTGTGAAGCTGCCGTTCATGCCGGAAGATCCGCGTGTCGTCGATTCAATCGGTGCGCTCGAATTGCGCCAGATCCCGAAGCGCATGCTCGTGATCGGTGGCGGCATCATCGGCCTAGAAATGGCGACGGTGTATGCGTCATTGGGCGCGGAAATCGACGTCGTCGAAATGCTCGATGTCCTGATGGCCGGTGCAGATCGCGACCTCGTGAAGGTATGGGAGAAGTTCAACGCCAAGCGTTTCGCGAACATCATGCTCAAGACGAAAACGACCAAGGCGGAAGCGAAGGACGATGGCATCTACGTGAGCTTCGAAGGCGAAAAAGCGCCCGCCGAAGCACAACGTTATGACCTCGTGCTCGTGGCGGTCGGCCGCAGCCCGAACGGCGGCAAGATCGGCGCGGACAAGGCCGGCGTGGCGGTGACGGACCGTGGGTTCATCAACGTCGACAAGCAGTTGCGTACGAACGTCGAACATATTTTTGCTATTGGCGATCTGGTCGGCCAACCGATGCTCGCGCACAAAGCCGTGCACGAAGGCCACGTAGCGGCAAAAGCGGCACATGGCGAAAAGTCCTACTTCGACGCGATGCAAATCCCGTCCGTGGCCTACACCGATCCCGAAGTGGCGTGGGCCGGCAAGACCGAAGACCAGTGCAAGGCCGAAGGTATCAAGTACGGAAAGGCCACGTTCCCTTGGGCGGCATCGGGCCGGGCGATCGCGAACGGTCGCGACGAAGGTTTCACCAAACTCGTTTTCGACGAAGAAACGCATCGGATCATTGGCGCCGGGATCGTGGGATTGAATGCGGGTGACCTGATCAGCGAAGTGTGTCTGGCGATCGAGATGGGCGCGGACGCGGAGGATATCGGCAAGACGATCCATCCGCACCCGACGCTCGGCGAGTCGATCGGTACGGCGGCTGAATTATATGAAGGTGTATGTACGGACTTGCCACCGCAGCGCAAGAAGTAGGGTGCTGTAGACTGGCTGAATGAGCGGCGCGTTCTGCGTTCTGTCTGGAATGCGCCGCTTTTTTGCAGGCTTATGCCCTGAACTCGGTTTCCCGAGGTTGTGAGAACACGAAAAAAAAACCGTCCCAACTTTCGTTGGAACGGTTTTCTATGCAGCCTGACCGTCTCGCGGCCACACCGGTGTTGCCGGTGTCGTCGAATGAATTCGCTTAGACAGTCTTCTTGGCGGCGCGCGAAGCTTGAGCCGTAGCTTGCGATGCAGCCTTCGTGGCGGCCGTAGCGGCTGCGTTGAAGTCGCTTTCGGCGATTTCGACAGCTTGCTTGCCTTGTGGATCGTTTCGTACGTGGTGTTGGCGGCAGTGATGGCCGACTTCATCACGGCAACAGCCGTTTCCGAACCTGCCGGTGCGTTCTTCGCGACGTTTTCGACGAGCATTTACACCTTGCGGTTCTGGTCTTCGTACTGTTCTTCGGCGACACGGGCGAATTCAGCTTGCGTCGACGATGCGATTTCATACAGGTGACGACCATACGACAGCGCCTTTTCCGCGACCGGCTGAGCCAGGCTGGTTTGCAGTGCGAGCAGTTCTTGCGCATCTTTCACCGACAATACGCGTTGCGCGTTTTCCTGGCCTTCAGCCAGCGTCGACTTCACAACTTGCAGGTTCAACTCAAGCAGCTTTTCCAGGCCTTCAAATGCCTTGTTCGTCAGACCGAAAAGGGTGTCGAACTGAGCTTTGTTTGCAGCGGCGATTTGTTCCGGGGTCAAAAGGGTCATGTCACGCTCCTGAAAGATTCGACCCATCATCAGCGCGGGTCGTGGGTTTTGGCGGAGACCGCAGGCGGTGTCGGTGCTAGGGGATCCCAATTCCGGAAAAGTGGAATTTCATTTCGAATGAAGGCGTTTTATAGTGACCGATTCGTAATACCGTTGCCGGCTAGGCATCGGTTTCCCATGCAAAATATTACCTTCTGCGTGGCGGGTGCAGGCCGAACTGCCCGAGGTGAAGCTGGACGAAGGGCCAGTCGCGGCCGATTCCGAGTTGGCGCGCGTTCATGCGGCCGACTACATCGAGCATGTCGCGACGGGGGGCGCTGGATGCGCGCGAGCAGCGGGAGAGCGGCTTTCCGTGGTCGCCAGAAATGGTGGAGCGCGCGAGGCGCTCTGTTGGGGCAACGATTGCTGCTTGTCACGCCGCCCGCCAAGGCGGATTCGCGGTGAATCTGGCAGGCGGCACGCATCATTCATATGCGTCGCACGGCGCGGGATTCTGTGTGTTCAACGACGCGGCTGTGGCGGCCCGGGTACTACAGGCAGAGGCCTGCAGCGCGGAGAGTGCACGCCGTACATAGCAGTAGTCGACCTGGATGTGCATCAGGGCAACGGGACCACAGCCATTTTCCAGGACGATCCGAGTGTGTTTACGCTGTCGCTGCATGGTACATCGAACTACCCGTTCAGCAAGGAGATCAGCGATCTCGACGTCGCATTGCCCGACGGTTGCGGTGACGACGCCTATGCGGAAGCGCTGTCCGAAGCGTTATCGACGATGTTCGAGCGCTTTGAACCCGCCATGCTTATCTATCTGGCAGGCGCCGATCCGCACGTCGAAGATCGCCTGGAGCGACTCGCGTTGAGCGTCGATGGCCTCGCCAGGCGCGATTCCCTTGTATTCAGCGCCGCGGCCGGGCGAAATCTACCCGTGGCAATAACAATGGCCGGTGGTTACGGTCGCGATATTGACGTCACCGTCGACATTCATCTCCAGACCATTCAGTTTGCCGCAGTCGTGTTCGGTGCCCGGCGCGATTCAGGCACACCCGATACATGCGTTCGGCGAAATTCATTTGAAACAGTTTGAAACTCAGTAAACCAAATGTGTTAACTCGACGTTAACATCCGAAGTCGCCTGTCATCGTCAAAGTTTGTATGAACAAAAACTTTCCATGCCGGCCGAAATGCCGGTTGAGAATCGGCATGTCTTGCCGAAATGCTTGGTTTCCTGTCGTTGTCCACACTATTAGTTAGTGAAATTTTTGCCTTGAGGGCAGGATCAGGAATTTTCCTCAAGTTTTGCAAACTATTGCCGATAAGAGGCTGATAGCCAGAGTCAGGCAATGGCGTGTGGCAGTGAAAACGATTGCAGCATCAGCGATGATTTTTTACGATCGGAACTCAGAACTCATTCGCTCCGATAAATCGTGTCTTACAAGCTGGTTTAAGTAGTGCGGATAAATGCTTAATGTTGCTAATTTTTCGAGGCTTTACTACACTGGCGACACTCTCTCGCCGGTCCAGTCCAGAACAGAACACTAATGAAAACCGAAATGTTTTCGTCGCTCAGGGTGATCCACGGCGTTGCAGTCCGCACTGCGCTGTCGGTCGCCGTGTCGGTGGCGCTCGCGACGTCTTTCGCGACCGCACCGATCGACGCTTTTGCCAAGACCACAACCTCGAAATCCACGAAGAAAGCCGTCAAGGGCGCAGCTGCTGCGCCGCAAGCCAAGGCTGTCAAATCGTCCAAAGTTGCTGCTCGCTCAGCCAGGGCAGTGAAGGGTGCGAAGGTCGCGCCAGTCGCTGCAGCGCAGGACGATGAGACGCCGCGCGCTGCGCGCCGGCATCGCGTAAGTTACCGGATGGAGGCGCACGGCCGCCGTGCCGCCGTATGTTCGGTTGCGTTCCAGCCGCGTCCGCCTACCGTTGGCCAGGCGTTCGGCCTGCACGACACGCCGGACAGCCTCGCGCTGCGCTCGAGCGTTGCATACGTTGTAGACCAAAATACAGCGGAAACACTCTTCGATAAAAACTCGCGCGCTGTCGTGCCTATTGCTTCAATCACGAAGCTCATGACGGCCATGGTCGTGCTCGACTCCAAGGCGCCGCTGACCGAAGAGATCACAGTAACGGGCGAAGATCGCGACTACGAGAAATTCACGGGTTCGCGTCTTTCGGTCGGCTCTGAGCTCAACCGCGAAGACATGCTGCATATCGCGCTGATGGCGTCTGAAAATCGCGCGGCAGCTGCACTGTCGCGTTATTACCCGAATGGGCGTCCTGGCTTTATCGTCGCGATGAACGCCAAAGCGAAGATGCTCGGCATGACCGATACGCATTTCGAGAATTCGACGGGGTTGACGAGTCAGAACGTATCGAGCGCGCGTGATCTCGTGAAGATGGTGAACGCGGCGTATCAATATCCGCTGATTCGCAAGTTCTCGACTGATCGCAGCTATGACGTGTTTACCGGCAAGCGCAATCTGGCTTACAACAGCACGAATGCGCTGATCCGGAATCAGAGCTGGGATATCGGCCTGCAGAAGACTGGCTTCATTAATGAAGCAGGTGAGTGCCTCGTGATGCAGACGACCATTCATGGCCGTCCGGTTGTGATGGTCTTGCTGGATTCGTCGGGCAAGTATTCGCGTTTCGCCGATGCCGGCCGTTTGCGCGGTTTCCTGGAGACCGAAACCGCTGGCGAGCTGCATATCACCAGTGCCGATGCTGGCGGTGGCGGGACCTGAAGATCGTTGGGGAATCTGCGGTATCAGAATTGAAAAAACCGGCCTTATCAAACTATAAGGCGCGGTTTTTTTATTGCCTGTGGGTCCTGCAAATGCTCTGGATTCAGGAATGTCAGCGCTGCTGTGAATCGGCGTTGGGTTCCGGCCGATACCCGAGCGAGCGGGAAATTTCCAGCGCGGTGCCGCTCAGTTGATTCAGCCACGAGTCTTGCAGCCGATCCACGGGCGCTGAAAGCGACAGGCCGGCAACGAGCCGCCCTGTGTCGTCGTAAATGCCGGCCGCGATGCACCGCACGCCCAGTTCGAGCTCCTCGTTATCGCGGGCGCACGCCTGGCTGCGCACGAACGACAATTCACGCTCGAGTTTGCCGATATCCGTAATGCTGTTCTGCGTATGGCCGGAGAGGCCCGTCCGCGTGGCGTAGGCGCGCACGCGAGAGGATTCGTCGGCGGCGAGGAATAACTTTCCCACCGACGTCAGGTGCAGTGGCGCGCGGCCGCCGATGGCCCGCACGACCTGCATGCCGGAACGCTCTGAATAAGCCCGTTCTATATAGACGATCTCATCGCCCTGGCGCACCGAGAGGTTGACCGTCTGGCCTGTTTGCCGATGCAGTTCGCGCATGGGCGGCATGGCGGCTTCGCGCACCGAGAGACGCGCCTTAACCAGGTTGCCGAGCTCGAGCAGTCGCATGCCCAGCCGGTACGTGCCGGGATCGGAGTGATCGACCAGACGGCATGTGACCATGTCGTTCAGGATGCGATGCGCGGTGGACGGATGCAGCGACGTGCTCTGCGAGAGTTCTTTTAGGCTGACGGGGTCAGTGTGCGCGGCAAGCGCGTCGAGCAGGCGCATCATGCGCTTGATCACCTGTATGGACGTTCTGGATTCCAGGTTCGTATCGCTCATGGGGAAAATCAGTTGATACGTCAACCAGCGGAATGATGATTGTATCTCGTATTGTGAAAAATGCCAAAGGCTCGGCGGCACGGTTGCCCGCGCAATCTCAGTTTTCTGCAGACAATAAAAACCGCCCGGAACCAGGGAAGATGGCGGGCGGTCTTGAGCACAACGAGGTGAGCAGAGGTTTAGTGGTTATGCTCGGGCTGCTGCGTCGAAGGTTTGCCCCAGAGAGACCGGCCGACATACGGTGTAGATCCGCGTGACTGCTGCGCCTGCGGCTGTGATGGCCTGCCGCCTTGCGGTGCACCTGCTTGTGGTCCGCCGTGACCGCCCCGGTCGCCGCCCCAATTTCCGCCCCGGTTACCGCGGTCGCCGCTGCGATCACCCCAGCCACCCGGAGGGGGGCGGCGATAACCCGGTCCATCGTTCCAATAGCGAGGACCGGGACCGCCGTAATATCCGCCGCCGTCGATGATCACGCCCGACTGAACAACCGGTGCTCCATAGCCGTAACCGGCTTCGTAGCCCGCGGGGTAGACCGTGTAGGCGGGATCAGCGGAATAGCCGCTACCGGTCGCGTAAGCGGGCGTGTTGTCCGGGTAGACGGCGCAACCGGCTACGAAGGCGGACGAAGCGAGGATCAGACCTGTTACTGCGAGTTTCATCATGAGCGGGAAGGCGTTCGTTAACTAATTACCATATCTGACAGTTTCGCAGAGAGAATATCGCAAGAAGTTTGTAAAGTTTTATCTCCACTGTAACAGGCTGAAAGTGGCGGGAATCGCTCATGGGCCAGCAAACAGAAGGCTGACGCGCCATACGCTGTTGACAGAGTTGCAACAATGCTTTGTGCCGGGGCATCTTTATGGGATGAGGACAAACCCTTAAAATCTAAGCGTCCGGAAGTGGGCCTGTCAGCCCAGAGGACCTGAGAAGGGGTTTGACAATGAAAAAGACAATATCGACCTACTGGCCCATCGCGATGCTTGTGCCGCTCGCACTTGCTGGCTACTGCCACGCAATTCACCCGGTTTCGGGGACTGCCGCAGCTCATCCACAAAGCGCCGCCAGTGTCAGTGCCGAGTTCGCGCGTGCGATTTCGCTGGGACTGGTCGATTCCGATAACGGCAACAACGCGTATCAGCCGGCTAACGGATTGTCGGCTGCTGCTGTGACGCGGACGTTCTGAAGGACGGGGTTGGGCAGAGTGCCTGGACGGGGCCAATCAGGCGCACAAACGCCGTCCTTTGTATCTTTGTATAATTCTGGACGGTTTCGCGGATTGACTTGGTCAGGCCGGTGCAAGCCGCCGAGCCGCATGTCCCGCTTAAGCCAAATGAAGCCTGGAATCTGATGAACAAACACTATCGCCGTCTGTTTCGTGTGCCTTGGCAATATCTGCCGTTCGCCGAGCGCCGAAGAAGCGGTGATGCTAGATCAGGTGGGCCGGGTTCGCGGACAAGATTGTGGTCGATTCCGCCGGCACCGGCGATTGGCATATCGGCCAGCCGCCCGACGAACGTGCCCAGCGCGCGGCCAGGAAGCGGGGTTATGACTTGTCCCCGTTGCGCGGCCGGCAGGTCAGCCGCGACGATTTCGCCCGGTTCGACCTGCTTATCGCGATGGACGATGCCAACGCGGCCGCGCTGACCAAAATGTGTCCGGCGGAGTACCGCGACAAGATCCGGCTGCTGATGGAATTCGCGACCCGTGACGACAGCCGTGTGGTGGTCGACCCGTATTTTGGCGACGACGAAGGTTTCGAACGCGTGCTTGATATGTGCAAGGATGCCTGCGAAGGCTTGCTGCGAGGGCTTCGCACGCAGTTGGTGGCCTGATGCGCGGTACCCGGAAGCCCGTTTCATTCAGTGCAATATTCTCAGCAAATTCCTAAGGAATGCCTGCGGATACTTGACTAAATCCATAGGCTATTTATACTTGACTAAAATCATCTAGTATTAGCCGTAGCCCCCGGTAGCTTACAAATTATGAGACTCACCACGAAAGGCCGTTTCGCCGTCACGGCGATGATCGACCTGGCTTTGCGCCAGGAGCAGGGCCCGGTGACGCTGGCAGGAATCAGCCAGCGCCAGCATATCTCGCTGTCCTATCTAGAGCAGTTGTTCGGCAAGTTGCGCCGGCACGAGATCGTCGAATCGGTGCGCGGTCCGGGTGGTGGATACAATCTTGCGCGCCGTGCCGAGAACGTCACGGTCGCGGACATCATTATTGCGGTGGACGAGCCTATCGACGCCACGCAATGCGGTGGCAAAGGCGCCTGCGAAGGCACCAAGCAGCACGACGGCCACTGCACGACACACGAACTCTGGTTCACGCTCAATCAGAAGATGGTCGATTATCTCGACTCGGTCTCGCTGAAAGATCTCGTCGACCAGCAGCGTGCACGTGAAGGATCGCCAGCGGTATTGCGCGACCGGCGTGCCGAATCGGCGGGTGTGGAGCCCGTGCGTGTGGCGCCGAAAGGACCGAATTCCGTTTTCAACCTGGCTGGCTGACGGCTGCCGCGTTGATGTGCTGACGCGGCCGTCTCGCCTTGAACAAGCCAATTGAGTTAAATCCCCGGAGCAACTGATGAACAACGACATTCCCCATCTGCCCATTTACATGGACTACAGCGCTACGACCCCGGTCGATCCGCGCGTGGTGGACAAGATGATTCCGTATCTGCGCGAGCAGTTCGGCAATCCGGCATCGCGTAGCCACCAGTACGGCTGGGACGCGGAGCGGGCGGTCGAGGAGGCGCGCAAGAACGTCGCGAAGCTGGTCAATTGCGACCCGCGCGAAATCATCTGGACGTCGGGTGCCACCGAATCGGACAACCTCGCCATCAAGGGCGCGGCGCATTTTTACAAGAGCAAGGGTAAGCACATCATCACGGTGAAGACCGAGCACAAGGCCGTGCTCGATATCTGCCGTGAGCTCGAACGAGAAGGTTTCAAAGTCACTTACCTGGATGTCAAGGACGACGGTTTGCTCGACCTGGACAAGCTTCAGGCGGCCATCCGTCCGGACACCATCCTGGTCTCGGTGATGAGCGTGAACAACGAGATCGGTGTGATCCAGGACATCACCGCGATCAGTGAGATCACGCGTGCGAAGGACATCATATTTCACGTCGATGCGGCGCAAGCCGCCGGCAAGATCGAGATCGATCTGCAAAAGCAGAAGGTCGACCTGATGTCGTTTTCGGCGCACAAGACGTATGGCCCGAAGGGTATCGGCGCGTTGTTTGTGCGTCGCAAGCCGCGCATTCGTATTGAAGCGCAAATGCACGGCGGCGGTCACGAGCGCGGCATGCGTTCGGGCACGCTCGCCACGCACCAGATCGTCGGCATGGGCGAGGCTTTCAGGATCGCGCGTGAAGAAATGGCCGTCGAAAACGAGCGTATCCGCATGTTGCGGGACCGCTTGCTCAACGGTTTGAAGGAGATGGAAGAGGTGTATGTGAACGGCGACATGGAAACCCGTGTGCCGCATAACCTCAACATCAGCTTCAACTTTGTTGAAGGCGAGTCGCTGATCATGGCGGTCAAGGACGTGGCGGTATCGTCGGGTTCCGCGTGTACTTCGGCTTCGCTGGAACCGTCTTATGTGCTGCGGGCGCTTGGCCGCAACGACGAACTTGCGCATAGCTCGATCCGTTTTACGGTTGGCCGCTTCACGACTGAACAAGACGTCGATTACGTGATTAACTTGCTGAAGAGCAAGATTCAGAAGTTGCGTGATCTGTCGCCGCTTTGGGAAATGCATAAGGACGGTATCGACATTTCGTCGATCCAGTGGGCTGTGCATTAAGCGCTTGGCTGGCCGCTCGGTGGCGGCCATTCGCGGCTGAGCTTAAAACGCACACGCATACGAATTCAAGGAGTTTGATCATGGCTTATAGCGACAAGGTTCTGGACCACTACGAAAATCCGCGCAACGTCGGCTCGTTCGGCAAGGACGACGATACCGTCGGCACCGGCATGGTCGGTGCACCGGCATGCGGCGACGTGATGAAGCTGCAGATCCGCGTGGGCGCGGACGGCGTGATCGAAGATGCGAAGTTCAAGACGTATGGCTGCGGTTCGGCTATTGCCTCCAGCTCGCTCGTGACCGAGTGGGTGAAGGGCAAGACGCTGGATCGGGCGCTGACGATCAAGAACACGCACATTGCTGAAGAACTGGCGCTGCCTCCGGTGAAGATTCACTGTTCGATCCTAGCCGAAGATGCAATCAAGGCCGCCGTTGCTGACTACAAGCAACGTCATGGCGCGGGTACGACGGAAGCTGTTCCGGGTAGAAGCGAAGCAACACGCGGCTTAAGCGGGCAGGTAATCAGCAATCAGGTTTCGGGAAGGGCACTTGGGTGATCAGTTAACCTTCAGGCGCTCTGGTTCGATTCAAAGCAAGGCTGCAGCGTGGCGACCGGAGAAACGATTGACTCTGGACGAGTGGCTGCTGATGAGAGACTATGGCAATCACGTTGACGGACAAGGCAGCACAACACGTGCAGAAGTATCTGGTTCGACGCGGCAAGGGCGTTGGTCTGCGCGTCGGCGTGCGCACAACCGGCTGCTCGGGCCTCGCTTACAAGCTCGAGTATGTGGACGAACTCGCGCCGGAAGACAAGGTGTTCGAGTCGGCGGGCGTGAAGATCATTGTCGATCCGAAGAGCTTGGCTTATATCGACGGTACCGAGCTGGATTTCGCGCGCGAAGGGCTGAACGAAGGATTCAAGTTCAATAACCCGAACATGAAGGACAAGTGCGGTTGCGGCGAATCGTTTCGCGTATAGCGCGGCGCAAGAACAGCAAAAAGGCGGCGCGTGCCGCCTTTTTCTTTCTTTAGTGCCGCGGGTTTGTTTAGAGGTCTCTCTTGTCCCTGCTTCCGCTCATTCTCACTCATCTTCAACATGGCAACGCTCAACGACAGTCACTTCGACCTGTTCGACCTTCCGCCGACTTACGCAATCGATGCGAAAAAGCTCGATGATGCGTACCGCACGGTGCAGGCACAGGTCCATCCCGATCGTTTTGCCGCCGCTGGGGACGCGCAAAAACGTGTCGCGATGCAGTGGGCCACGCGGGCAAACGAGGCGTACCAGACGCTGCGCGATCCGCTGAGGCGCGCCACGTATATGTTGTCGCTGCGCGGCGTGCATGCCGATGCAGAGAACAACACCGCGATGGAACCCGCCTTCCTGATGAAGCAGATGGAATGGCGCGAAAATATAGAGGACGCGGCAGACGCCAAAAATCTTGGCGCGCTCGAAGCCTTGCTCCATGAACTGCGCGATCAGGAACGCATCCGCTTCGAGAAATTAGCGGTGCTGATTGACAGTCACGCGGACCAGGCGGCGAGCGAAGCCGTGCGCCAGTTGATGTTTATAGAACGCGTGGCGAGCGAGATCGGCGTGCAGATCGAGAAGCTCGATTAGGTTCGGTTCAGTTCGACTAAAAGCAGACGACACCAACCCCCAATAGATCAACAATGGCTTTACTGCAAATTTCAGAACCCGGCATGGCTCCGGCGCCGCATCAGCGGCGGGTAGCCGTGGGCATCGATCTTGGTACGACCAATTCGCTGGTTGCCGCCGTGCGCAACAGCGTGACCGAAGTGCTGCCCGACGAAGACGGTCATTACCTGCTGCCGTCGGTGGTCCGGTATCTGGAGAAGGGCGGCCGGCGTATCGGCCGCGTGGCGAAGGAAGAAGCGGCGCTCGATCCGCGCAACACAATTTTGTCGGTGAAGCGCTTCATGGGCCGTGGCAAAAGCGAAGTGGAAGGGGCGGAAAACGCGCCATACGATTTCGTCGATGCACCGGGCATGGTGCAGATTCGCACCGTCGACGGCGTGAAAAGTCCGGTGGAGGTATCGGCGGAAATCTTGGCGACGCTGCGCTATCGCGCGGAAGACACGCTCGCCGACGAGCTGGTCGGCGCGGTGATCACCGTACCCGCTTACTTCGATGAAGCCCAGCGGCAAGCCACGAAAGACGCCGCGAAACTCGCCGGTTTGAACGTGCTGCGTCTGCTGAACGAGCCGACCGCTGCAGCGATTGCATATGGGTTCGACAACGCATCGGAAGGTTTGTACGCCGTGTATGACCTGGGCGGCGGCACCTTCGATCTGTCTATTCTCAAGCTCACCAAAGGCGTGTTCGAAGTGCTTGCAGCGGGCGGCGATTCAGCGCTCGGCGGCGACGATTTCGATGCGGTGCTGTATCGGCACGTGCTGGTGAAAGCCAAGGTGGCGCCGGCTACGCCGGAAGATGTGCGTTTGCTGCTGGACCTTGTGCGAACTGCCAAGGAAGCGCTGTCGGATGCACCGGAAGCCACGATCCAGGCCACCTTGTCGGACGGCCAGCAAATCAATCTGACAGTCACTGAAAGTGACTTTGCCACGCTGACTGAAGCGCTAGTGGCCCGCACGTTGACTCCCACGCGTAAGGCCCTGCGCGACGCCAAGGTGGCGCCCGCCGAGATCAAGGGCGTGGTGCTTGTCGGCGGCGCCACGCGCATGCCCGTGATCCGCCGCGCAGTGGAAACGTACTTCGGCCAGCCGCCGTTGACCAATCTCGATCCGGATCAGGTTGTTGCGCTCGGCGCCGCGATCCAGGCGGATCTGCTGGCGGGAAACCGTCGGGGAGAAGACGATGACTGGCTGCTCCTCGATGTCATTCCGCTGTCGCTCGGCGTTGAAACCATGGGCGGGTTGACCGAGAAGATCATTCCGCGCAACTCGACCATTCCGGTCGCACGCGCGCAGGACTTCACCACCTTCAAGGACGGCCAGACGGCGATGGCAATCCACGTCGTGCAAGGCGAGCGCGAACTGGTCTCGGACTGCCGTTCGCTCGCGCGCTTCGAGTTGCGCGGCATTCCCGCCATGGCAGCCGGCGCGGCGCGCATTTGCGTGATGTACCAAGTGGATGCCGACGGTTTGCTGTCTGTGTTTGCGCGCGAGCAATTGTCGGGCGTGGAGGCGTCGGTGGTGGTGAAGCCGTCCTACGGTCTCGCCGATGACAACGTCGCGCGCATGTTGGAAGAGAGCTTCACGACCGCCGAAGTCGACATGCGCGCCCGCGCATTGCGTGAAGCGCAGGTCGACGCGCAACGTCTGGTGGAAGCATCGCAGGCGGCGATCAGTGTGGACGGCGAACTGCTGGACGAAACGGAGCGAGCCAACATTGACGCGCTGATCGTCAAGCTCGCGACGGTAACGGGCGGCGACAGTGTCGATGCTATCGAAGCGGCGACGAAAGAGCTTGCCGCGGCCACCGATGAATTCGCTGCTCGCCGCATGAAAAAGAGCATTCGCCGCACGCTCGCCGGTCGCAGGCTCGACGAAGTCTGATTATTCACCGAGCCTCTCACGTACAAAGAACGGAAAGAAATTCATGCCCCAGATCGTAGTATTACCCCACGTGGAATTGTGTCCTGATGGCGCTGTGATCGACGCGAATACGTCGAAGAGCATTTGCGACAACCTGTTGGACAACGGTATTGAGATCGAACATGCGTGCGAAAAATCGTGCGCATGCACGACGTGTCACGTGATCATTCGCGAGGGTTTCAACGCGCTTGTGCCGTCCGAGGAAGACGAGGACGATTTGCTCGACAAGGCCTGGGGACTTGAGCCGACGTCGCGGTTATCATGTCAGGCGATGGCTCCCGCAGACGAGGATCTGGTTGTCGAGATCCCGCGCTACTCCATCAATCATGCCAAAGAGAATCACTGAAGTTAAATCAGCGACCACGAGACAGGAGCGCTTGCCATGAAGTGGACAGACACGCAGGATATCGCGATGGCACTGACCGACGCGCATCAGAACGTCGATCCGCAATTCGTGCGATTTACGGATTTACATCGCTGGGTGACGGAACTGCCGGGGTTCGACGACGACCCTGAGCGGTCCAACGAGAAGATTCTCGAAGCTATTCAGGCTGCGTGGATCGAAGACGCGGATTATTGAATCTGGCGCAGGCGTTGAGCATTCACAGCAGATAAAGCAAAACGGCGATTCCTGATGGAATCGCCGTTTTGCTTTTGTGCTCGAGCTTGAATGCGGGCAAGCCCACGACAGATCAGCCTGCAACCAGCGTGCTGTTCTGGATACGCACGTGCTCACCCTGGCTGAACGGCGGGGCTTAGCAATACGGTGATAACGTGTCTTGCCGTTTTCCATATGCACGCGTACCGAATAGTCGGTGGTGCTGCTCAGATGTTTTTCGACCGCATTGCCGCCCAGACTACCGCCAAGCGCGCCAAGGATCGTCATACCGGTACGACCGCCTCCACGTCTAAACTGATTACCGATAGGCCACCCGCCACCATGCCACCGACCGCGCCGATGCCGGTTCCCTGGCCTTCATGCCGCACAGCCGAGATTGCTTCCACCGTGCCCAGGTCGAGCAATAGGCGGGTTGGGCGGGAGCTTGCTGCGCGTAGTTAGGCCTGTGCTGCCTGAGGCGCTGGTTTTTGCTGCTGGGCCGCTTGTTGCGCCGCCTGGGCCTGATCGTTGGTCGGTGATGTGCTCGACGCTTTCGGGAAAAAGCTGGTGACGGCTGCCGTGGCGGCAAGGCTGGCGATGATGACCGCGCCCGCGGCGGTTGCAACCAGCGGATGAATCTTGCGCTGGCGCGGGGCGCCGGGCGTCGGTGAACTCGATGTGGTCATGTTGTTGCTGTTATCCATTTTTGGACCTCTGTCTCAAGGCAGCGTGTGACGATACTGGGTCTGACGTTGCTCGAGAGCAGTGTCGAACAATCCGAAGCGTAAGGTTTGTCAATTTGTAACGTTTCCAGGCATCCAGTTGTTGACGGCTGCGTAAAAGACCGCGCATAAACGGCGACAGGAGCCCGAGCGAATCGGTCAACAACAAAGGGGCTCTCGCGGAGCCCCTTTGTGCAGGGGCG
>CALNPU010000027.1 GCA_940588625.1 uncultured Caballeronia sp. | reverse complement strand
CACTTTGATGCCGTCCGCCCGTTAGCGTCCGCCTCTTCGGCGTCACACACCTGGTAGTGGGGACGTTCATTCCATTTGTCGTCTATTTTCAGCGAACGCGGCTCACGCGCGTACTCGACGAATCCGACCGAGCGATACAGGCGTTGCGCCGCTTCGTTATGCGGCGCAACCGTTAATTTGTACCTCTTCCACCACCGTGCGCGCGTGGCTCAGAACGGTTTGCACGAACGCCAGCGCCATTCCCGTCCCGCGAGCGGCCGGGCGCACGTACATGCTGCCCAGCATGCCCTTGTGCCGTCGCTTAAAAACCCGCCGAATACCGCAGCATTCACGATCCGTTGCTCGAACCACGCGAGCAGCTGTTCAGTCTCGTCTTCCCACGCCGACCCGAAACCATCGGGGTATCGGGCGAGACCTTCGAGCCTGACATCGCGATATGCGCTGGCGGCGGCGGTAAGACGGCGGATGGTGAATGGCATGGATGGGACCTTGAGCAGTAATCTGTCGCGTAAAAGCGCCAGTTTCGCACGCACGGCATAGTAGCTCCAAGCAGGATTGCCCAAGCCTCCCGCCGGGATGATCGGCTTGCCGCCCGGCACTGCAACGGTCGCGCCGGAGAGATGACCCGCTTGCGGCCGATGCCAGTCCGGCCCGCTGCCCGGGACAAAAACCGGCAGATGATCCGGGACCTTTATCGTCATTCCAAATACAGCTTATCCACGTTATCGCGTGGTGCGATAACGGGTCCGTGCGCAAGACTGTGTCCACAATCAACACGCATTCTGGAGACATTCATGCTTACACAAGTCGGCATCATTGGTGCAGGTCCCGCGGGCCTCCTGCTCTCCCATCTTCTCCATCTTCGCGGTATTGAATCGGTCGTGCTCGAGGCACGCAGCCGTGGCGAGATCGAATCCACCATCCGTGCAAGCATTCTCGAACAAGGCACGATGGACCTGCTGAACGAAGTCGGACTCGGCGCGCGCATGCTCGCGGAAGGAGCAGTACATCACGGTTTCGAACTCGCATTCAAAGGGGAACGCCGGCGCATTGCACTGACTAAACTCACCGGCCACTCGATCACCGTCTACGCGCAGCACGAAGTCATCAAGGACCTCGTCGCCGCACACGTGGCGGCCGACGGCGCGTTGAAATTCGGCGTGACCGACGCGTCGCTGCACGACTTCGACGACGCCCCCCGCACCACTCAGCCGCGCATCCCGTTATAGGCACGAAGGGTTCGAGCATGACCTGGAATACGACTTCATTATTGGCTGCGACGGCTCGCAAGGCGTTGCGCGTGGCTCGATACCCCAGGCACTGAGGCATGACTATCAGCGCATCTACCCGTTCGGCTGGTTCGGTATCCTGGTCGAAGCGCCGCCTTCCGCGCACGAGCTGATTTACGCTCGCCACGGTCGCGATTTTGCGCTGATCAGCACCTGCTCGCCGAACGGGCAGCGCATGTACTTCCAGTGCGACCCGAAAGACTCAGTCGCCGCCTGGTCCGAACTCCACGTACGCGTGGACACGCTGGACGGCTGGCAGATCACTGAAGGGCGAATTTTCCAGAAGAACATTGTCGGCATGCGCAGCTTTGTCTCCACGCCGATGCAATCCGGCAAGCTGTTCCTCGCCAGCGACGCCGCGCACATTGTCCCGCCCACCGGCGCAAAAGGCATGAACCTAGCGGTGTCCGACGTCCGTATTCTGACCGCTGCCTTACAAGCGTTCTACGAAGAAGGCGCGAGCGACAAACTGGACCGCTACACCGAAACGGCCCTGAAGCGCGGTCTGGCGCGCGGAGCACTTCTCGTGGTGGATGACACGGATGCTGCACAAGCTTGACGATACCTCGCCGTTCGAGCAACGCCTGCAAGTGGCCGAGCTCGAACACGTGACCACGGCGCTGGCAACCGCCACGGCGCTGGCCGAAAACTACGTCGGCAGCGTCGCGGTTTAAACGTTCAGGCAGCTAAGCGGCTAAACGGCCATACGGTGACGGCGAGGTTCGGCGTACGGTCAAAGCACCGCCACCACCCGGATATCGCCTTCGATAAACGGCACGACCTGCCCGCCCATACGCCGGAAGGTTATCGACACGGTCTTGTCGCCGACCCGCAGTTCACCGATCTCCAGCCAGTCGATACCATCCGGCAACTGCGGCCGGTCGATACGCACTTCCTGATGCTCGGCGTCGATCATGACTCCGAGACAGGCCTCGAGGATCATGAACGGCGATCCAGCGGCCCAGGCTTGCGGCAAACACGCGACCGGGTAGCTGATCGGCCGCTCGCCGCGTTGCCGGGTGAACCCGCAAAACAGCTCGGGCAGGCGCATGTCGAACGTGACGGCCGCTTCGAACAGTGCCTGCAACAAGCGCACTGCGCCGCCGCGGTCACCGTAGCGTGCGAGTCCGCGAGCGCACATGGCGCTGTCGTGCGGCCATATGGAGCCGTTGTGGTACGACATCGGATTGAAACGCGGCTGGCCTGCGGCTAGCGTGCGAACGCCCCAGCCGGTGTTGAACAAGGTTGATTCAAGCTGGCGCGCGACTGCTTCGCCGCGGCTGCGCTCAACCAGATCGAAGGCCAGCAAGTGTCCGGCATTCGACGCCAACACCTTGCACAACTCGCCCTTGCCGTCGAGCGCGATACCGTAGAAGTCCGACGCGGGCATCCAGAACATCGTCTCCACGCGTTCGCGGATGTTTTGCGCGCGCCGCTCAAAGTCCGTCACCTGCTCCGGTGCGTTGCGCTGCCTCGCGAAGTGGGCCATGGTGGCAAACGCGGTGGAGGCATAGGCCTGGACTTCGACCAGCGAAATCGGTCCGACCGGGAAACTGCCGTCGGCGTGAAACACGGAGTCGCCGCTGTCTTTCCAGCCCTGGTTCGCAAGCCCCGCTTCCGTGGCGCGCTGGTAGCTCAACAAGCCAAATTCGTTCTTGTCGCAATGACGCGCGATCCACTGTGCGGCCAGTTGCAGTGCAGGCCACAATTCGTCGATGAGCGCCCTGTCGCCGGTTCGCTCGGCGTATGCGCCGGCCAGCGCGACGAACAGCGGTGTGCTGTCGACCCCGCCGTAGTACATCGCAAAAGGCACTTCGCCCGTTGCAGCCATTTCGCTATTGCGGGTCTCGTGCATGATCTTGCCCACTTCGGCATCGCGGAACGCCGAGTCTTCACGTGCCTGGTGTGCCGCGAGAAACCGCAGAACACCGCGGGCAAGCGACGGATCGAGCCACAACATCTGCAGCGAAGTGATGATGGCGTCGCGGCCGAAAGCCGTGGAAAACCACGGAATACCCGCGTACGGATACGGTCCCGTTTCAAGATCGGTAGTCAACAGTCCGAGATCGGCGAGCGAACGATCGATCCATTCACTGAACAGCGGGTTGCTCGAGCGCACGCGGGCCACGAAGCGCCGCTGTTCGCGCATGCGCCGGTGAGCATCGACAAGCGCCTCGCGAATGGCCGGCCGCCCCGATTCCGGCGCGCATTCGGCGCCTTCCTTGGCGATCTTCTTACTCTCCGCGCTGGCGTCGCTCAATGCGTGCGCAACGGCCGTGATCGACAAGTAGATCGACATGGCCGTTTCTGA
Organism: uncultured Caballeronia sp.; assembly: GCA_940588625.1. Lineage (GTDB taxonomy): Bacteria > Pseudomonadota > Gammaproteobacteria > Burkholderiales > Burkholderiaceae > Caballeronia. Next base: position 27,668 of record CALNPU010000027.1, on the reverse strand, counting down.
CTGGATCCGCAGCACATAGTCCGCACGGTTGACCGAGAGCGAATGGGGCGCGGGCGAAAACTGGATGCGCGCGGTACGCTCGACCTCATCCAGCCCTGTGTAGCGCAACACGACTTCGCCATCTTCGATGCACGGCTCGCGCATCGCCCCGCGTTTTGGACGGGTGGACCCGCGCACTTCGAACATGTCGTGGAAGTCGGCGGCAAAGTTGATCGAAAGCGGCACGGTAGCCGGTTCCGTACCGTAGTTGGTGAGGATGATCGCTTCGTGCAGCACGTGCCGTGACAACACCCGGCGGCGCTCGACGTGGATCACGCCTTCCGGCGTGGTCGCCCCGCCGATGGGCGGCAGCGGCCGGTTGGTCAGGTGCGCGGTAAACACAGCGTTGTCGCTGGATACGCTGCCGGACAAGAGCGACGGCAAGCGGCCGCCGAAGGTCAGGCGCAACTGGGACAACACGCGTGTGTCGTTGACGAAAAGACCGTCGTCATTGCCGCGGATGTCGCCGTTCGCGTCGTTGACGACGAAGGTGTTGTCGGCCTTGAGCACGAACTGGCGTTCGTTCGCGTAGTTCGTATGTTCGGTTGCGATAAATGCCCCGTCCGCTACTGCGTCAGACTTCGACGGAGGAACCTCGCGAACGCCGGCCGTAGTGCGGATTGGATCGGGCATGTCGTCATGAGCGGGACCGTGGGCAGCTTCGCGAGCGATATCACGGGCCTGTCGGTCGTTCTGCGCCTGCTCTGCTTGCTGTTGTTCCTTCGTTTCCATTACACCTTCCTGAAAAGAGTTACCTGGACACCTGGCCGATTGTACGGCCGAAGCCCGTGAATCAATTTTGCATGGGCCGGCGGCAAGGGCGCCGCGGACCCGCTATCATCGGCCGTTTTTCGCCCGACACTCACCCAACCGGTTCTCCTCGCCGAATGCCTTTTCCGCACATCGACTTACTTTATTCCGCATCCGGCCTGGTCGTGGGTCTCCTCGTGGGCCTGACCGGCGTGGGCGGCGGCTCCCTGATGACGCCGCTGCTCGTGCTGCTGTTCGGTATCCACCCGGCTACCGCAGTCGGCACGGACCTGCTCTACGCAGCCGCGACCAAGGCGACCGGCACGCTGGTCCACGGCATCAAGGGCTCCGTGGACTGGCGCATTACCGGTCGGCTCGCGGCGGGAAGCATCCCGGCAGCGGCCATCACCCTGATCCTGCTCAACCGGTACGGTTTGAACACGCCTGCCGCCGCTCGGGTGATCCAGCTCGTGCTGGGCTACGCGCTGCTGGTTACCGCTGTCTCGCTCGTGTTCCGCCCGCAGCTCGCACGCCTTGCCTACAAGACCGGAATGGCTCGCGAAGCCAGCGGAAAACCAGGGGCGACGAGCCATGAAACCCGCCCCTTGGCCTGGACCGTGCTCACCGGCGCGATCCTGGGCGTGCTCGTCTCGATCACCTCGGTCGGCGCAGGCGCCATTGGCGTGACCGTGCTGTTGCTGCTCTACCCAAGTTTGCCGACTGCACGCATAGTCGGGTCGGATATTGCCCATGCCGTTCCGCTGACGCTGATTGCAGGGACCGGCCACTGGCTGCTTGGTTCCGTCAATTGGGACCTGCTGCTGTCCTTGCTCGTGGGTTCGCTGCCGGGGATCGTGCTGGGCAGCATGCTTTCCTCCCGGGCGCCGGAGGTGCTGCTGCGTAACGTGCTGGCCGCCACGCTGGTGATTGTCGGTGTGAAACTGGTACTCAGTTGAGATTCCCGGGCAGTTCGAACGATAGTAGTTGCCCAGCGCGTGACGCTTTCCAGTCGACCAAACGGCATACGACGTCCAGGCCGACCCATTTTCCGGGCGCATAGGCCGTTCGGTCAGCTATCGGGAACGACGCGTTTGCGGGCAGGCAAGATTCAGGTAGACGAAAGCGGATGAAGCACCGCATAGGCGCTCTCTGCGATATGCAGCCGGGTAGCGCGTCTCGTGCTCGTGCATCGCCTTGATTAGCGGGTTTTATTCAAAATAGTCCGCGGCAAAATTGCGTCACTTTGTTGAGTCTTGAGTCACACTATTTTTAGCAACATCAAGAAGCACATTGATGAACCGCCAGACAGTCAGGAGCTGCGATGAGCCACACTGACGATCCCCGCGACGAAGAACCCGCGTCCGACCCGCCCCAAGATCCCGTGCGCCGCCGTCTGCTTGCGGCCGGCGGCGGTCTGGCCGGCCTGACCGGATTGTCGCTAAGCGGCTGCAATCTCTTCGAATCGCGCCCCGCCCCGCCCAAGAGGGCCGCCGACCTCGCGCTTGATCAAACGCTGCAGGCGCGCGTCCGCCAAATTGTCGTGATCTACGCGGAAAATCGCAGTTTCAGCAACCTCTGGGGCAACTATCCCGGCGTGCAATATCCGCTGGAAGCCGTGCCCGCGTTCCGCTATGTGCAGTTGGACCGGGACGGGCGCACGCCCATGCCTGTCCTGCCGAAAATCTGGGGCGGCCTCGTGCCGCAAGCGCAGGAAGTGGATGGCAAGCGCTACATGATTTCGGAAAAACAGATCGACGGCGTGCCGAATGGACCGTTCCATCTGGTCGACGCACAGGGGCAACCACTGCCCAATGGCGTCATCACGCGCGACCTCGTGCACCGTTTCTATCAGAACCAGATGCAGATCAACGCGGGCCGCAACAACCAGTTCGCCGCCTGGGGCGATTCCGGCGGCCTGGTCATGGGGCATTACCGCAATTCGGCTGAATCGCTGAAGCTTTGGAACATCGCCCGGCAAAACGTGCTGTGCGACAACTTCTTCATGGCCGCGTTTGGCGGGTCCTGGCTCAATCACATCTTCCTGAGCTCGGCACAGACTCCGTTCTATCCGGACGCACACAACGAACGGCCCGGCGGAAAAACTCCTGTCCGCCCTGGACGGAGACGATCCGCTGGGCACGCGCCTGAAACTCGCGGCTAATTCGCTGGCATCGGCACTGGACGCCCCCCGTCCTTCGTCAACGACGGCGCGCTTACCGCCGACGGTTACGCCGTCAACACCATGGCGCCGCCTTATCAGCCGAGCAACGTCCGCCCGGTGCAAGGCGGCGATCCGGCACTGGCGGACCCGTCGAATTATCGCGTGATGCCGCCGCAAACTTACGCCACCATCGGCGACCGGTTATCGGACAAAGGTGTGGACTGGGCGTGGTATGGCGGCGGCTGGGACTATGCGCTCACGCATAGCGACACCGGCATGGTTCCCGATTTCCAGTATCACCATCAGCCGTTCAACTATTTCTGCAGCTTTGTGCCTGGCACGCAGGCTCGCACCCAACACCTGCGCGACGCAGGTCTGGGTAACGATCCGTCGACCAACAAATTGATTGCGGACATTGACGCAGGGCGGTTGCCGACGGTGACGTTCTACAAACCGCAAGGCAATCTGAACATGCATGCGGGTTATGCCGATGTCGAATCGGGTGACCGGCATCTCGCCAACATAGTCGAGCGAATCCAGCGCGGACCGCAATGGGAAAGTACGGTTGTCATCGTTACGCACGACGAGAACGGCGGCTGGTGGGATCACGTGCCGCCGCCGAAAGGGGATCGATGGGGACCAGGGTTTCGCGTTCCAGCCCTGGTGATTGCGCCGTTCGCGAAGAAGGGGATCGTCGACCATACGGTCTACGACACGAACTCGATCCTGCTTTTCATCACGCGCGTCCACGACCTGGTGCCGCTTGACGGCGTGGTCGCGCGGGACCGGGCATTCGCGGCAAACGGCCAACCGCCGCTAGGGGACATGACGGCCACGCTCGATCTCGCCTGAGCGGCAAGCCGCAAACCGCAACGCGCAACGGCAACATGCCCGGTGGCCGGCGAACCTGGACAGCGCATCACGAGGTTACGACGGCGCACCGGACCTATGAAGCGCGCGAGCCGTCCATCCGGTCTTCGGATGCTTCCTGCCGCCATTCGCGCCGCGAGACGCGCCATCTTGAGATAGCCAAACGGCTGGGGATAGGCCAGCATGCTCAGCGCCCGTGCGTAGTCGAGCATCAGGCCCGGGGTCCAGGCCATGGTGGCGGCGCGTTTGCGGATCTGCGCGGCGACCCACAGCTCCGGCGTGACGATCAGGCGCAGGAAGGCACGCCAACCGGTATCGCGCGGCCGCGAAAGGTACCCACCGTGCTTTCCTTGGAGACGGTGCTGGAACAATTCCGGTGTCAGGTTATAGGTCTGATCATGCCGATATTTCTCCCAGAAAGCCTTCAGCCGATCCGGCCGGTAATTGCGAATACGCACACGGGTGGTGGAGTCGCACCATGCCTTAGATTCCGTCGCGTAATCCGGCTGGAATGTGCCCGGCACGTTGTTCTCGCGGGTCGTGCGCAAGATGCGTCCGAACTCGTCCGGCGAATGATCGATTTCCACGCCCGGGTACAGGCTAATTGTAAATACCCTCGGGTGACTCAAGCGCCGCGTGGCCGGTCGAGATGACGCCGTTGGCATCGACGGCGGCAATGTAGCGGTCCACGATCAGACGCCAATTGGCCTGCGCCCGTGCGGACCCGACGGGCGTCCATACATGCACGCACGGTAAGCGCTTTTTCATCGGCGGCGGGGGGGGGGGACCGTCCCATTCGAACGGGCTGTCGCCTCGGTCGCCGCCCCAACCGCAGCAGCCTTTGCCGTGGCGGACTTTTCAGCGAGCGTCGGATCATGGATCACGTCGTCGGAAAGCGCCAGCGCTTTCTCGTTTTCAGGGGGTAGGCTTTCCATGTGGCGTACGCGAAATGCGATCCACAGCATGTTCAACCCGCCGAACGCGAGCCCGAGCCAGATCGCGTAAGGCACCGTGCCGACCTAATGCGTGGGATACGGTTCGAAGAAAAAGATGGCAAGCAGGATCTCGACAATCGCGAACGTCAGCACAATCCTCCACCGGCTATAACGAACCACGATAGCCGACACAGTCTGCAGCAAGCTGTCGGCGAGAAAAAACGTGCCGAAGATCATCGACAGCACGAAGTTGCCGTGATGATTGCCTGCCATGATCAGCAGCGCGGCGAGCGTGAATGCGCCGCCTTTCACGTAACGCAGCGTGCTGCTGGCCACCCCGCAATAGCGAGAGTTGCGAGCCTGAGCCCTTCAATGAGCAGCAGCCAGGCGAACAGACGGATGGGGAAATACAGGACGCCGTCGAGGGCATCGATAAACACCGACACCCCGATCACCAGCCAGATGCTGCCCACCACGGCGAGCATACGCCAGCGGCGGCGCAGATAGTCCACGCCCAACAGAAGCAGCACGAGTTGGATCATGATGTCACCTGTAAGGTTGCGACCTAGCCGATAAGAGTGCTGCCGCATTATGCCAACGGGAATCGAACAGCTGTGCGTTCGCCCCCGTCTGCACGGACCAACAACTCAGGCAAGCAACAATTCAAGCCGGCTTCACCCATGCCCGCGCCGCGACTTCCAGCAGGTAACCGTAATGCAGCGCGCCCACAGGAACAACTGCCCGCGCAGGTTTCCAGCCGCCGAAATGACGCGCGTATATCTCGTTAAAGGTTTTCCAGTAATCCACGCCGACCAGGTAAACCGTCACTTCGATCACGTCCTTCAACCCCGCGCCGGCCGCTGCCAGCACCGTGCTGACATTGTCCAGTGCCTGCTGCGCCTGTTGTTCGAACGGCAAGTCGCCGGTATGCGTGCTGTCGGGACGCATCGGCAATTGCCCCGATACGCAGACGAGATTGCCCGCGCGGGATGCATGGCTGTAGTGGCCAGCGGGTACCGGAAGACCTGGCGCGTTGATGAGCTCAATGGACATATAAATATCTACAAATAGTTCACAGAGAAAGAAAAAGGAACCGGCAGCATACGTCGCGCGCTTTTTAAAGCACCAACCGTCCGTCGAGGAAATCGAGGAAGGCTTTCGCCCGTCTCGCCATGGATGCGCTCTGGTAGAACACAGCACTGATCGGTTGGCATACATCGAGAAAACGGGATCAGGTTTGCAGCCGTCCACTGGCGACATCCGCGCTGGTCATGAACGCGGCGAGACACACGATCCCGCCATCGGCCAGCGCAAGTTGCCGCATGGTCTCGCCACTCGATGCTGCGATGTCCGGCACGATCCGCAAGCGCGCGCTGCCGTCCCGGTTAGCCGTGTCGTCATCGATCAACGGCCAGTCGTTCAGGCTCTCGGGCGCTGTAAAACCGATCAACCTATGCCGCCGCAATTCAGCTAGCGTGCGCGGTTCCCCGCGTTCCACGAGGCAAGAAGGGCTCGCCAGGAGGATCGCAGCCGGCTGCTGCCGAGAGCAAGCGCGCGTGCAGCGTGGAATCCTGTAGCGTGCCAATCCGGATCGCGATATCCACGCGCTGCTCCATCAAGTCGACAATTCGCTCATTGCTGCTCAATTCCAGCACGATTTCCGGATACGCCGCGGCGAACGCCTGCACGTGCGGCACGATGTAATGCAGCATGAAAAGCGACGCGGCGTCCACCCGCAAACGCCCTGCCGACCGTTCGCGTTGCCGGGCGATCAATTCCTCGGCGTCTTCCATCGCGGCGAGGATGGCGCGCGCGCACGAGGAAAAGTTCGCCTTCGTCGGTGAGTTGCAGACGCCGCGTGGTCCGCCGAACCAGCGTGGCGTCGAGCTTCCGCTCCAGCCGCGTCAGTGCCCGGCTCACGCCAGAAACGGTTTGCAGCAATGCCTCGGCGACCGCCGTGATCGAGCCGCTGTCGATCACGGTCACGAACGCCAGCAGTTCTTCAGTGGTCGTCTTCATCTATTCATTGTTGATCTTGAATCAAGATTGATTTAAGACTAACACTGTTTTTGCGAAAGTCGAAGACGGGGATACTGCATGCATCGACTCAATGGGACCGGAGTAAGTGCTAAAGGCGCCAACTCCGGTCGACAGAGCATTCAACGGAGAACGGACATGAAGATTCTGACTGGCGCAGGCGGTTTTATCGGCGGCTCGATTGCGGCGCCCCTGGCTCGCAACGGCCATCAGGTCAGCGGCCTCATCCGTCGCCCCGAACAGGCGAACGAACTCAAGGCATTGGGCATTGAACCCGTGATCGGCAGCCTGGACGACCGTGCGTTGCTGATCGCACAAGCCAAGGCAGCCGATGGCGTCATCAACACCGCCAGCAGTGACTACCGCGGTGCGGTCGAGGCGTTGATCGAAGGGCTCGAAGGTTCGAACAAACCGCTGCTGCACACGAGCGGCTCGAGCATTGTCGGCGATGCATCCGGCGGCGAAGAATCGGACGCGATCTACTACGAAGACAAACTGCCCGAACCGACCGCCGACAAAGCCGCGCGCGTGGCTATCGACAACCTCGTGCTCGACGCAGCCAAACGCGGCGTGCGTGCATCCGTGCTGTGCAATCGGCCACGGCGCCATGGCGAACGCGAAAAGCGTGCAGTTGCCGCGTTTGCTGGCGCAGGCGAAAAAAAGCGGTGTCGTGCGGCATGTGGGACCGGGACGTAATATCTGGTCGAACGTGCATATTGACGATGTCGCCGACCTGTACGAGCGTGTGCTCGAAAAATCGCCGACCGGTACGTTCTATATTTCGTCGAAAGCGGCGAAGCGGTCTTCCGCGATATGACGACGGCAATGGCTAAGGTACTCGGCCTCGGCGCGCCGCAAGACTGGCCACTAGAGGAAGCTAAGAAGGAATGGGGCTACGAAATGGCGTCGTACGGGCTGGGATCGAATAGCCGGGTGCGTGGCAAACACGCGCGGGAACTGCTGGGCTGGGAACCGAAGTGGACGTCGGTGACCGACTGTATAAGTATAAGCAACGAGATGGTGCAGACAAGCTAACCGGCTGTTGCACGCCGCGCGGACGAGGCTGGATATGTACCCTCGCCCGCGCGGCTGCTCCGAAGGAACCCGTGCAAAACCAGCCTTATTTCAAGGCTTGCACAAACTCCTCGATCACGTCCGCCGGCATGCCAGACTGCACGGCGGTGGCGCGGATTTGCTGCCACGTGGTGGGATCGATGGGAATGCCGTTCGCGTTGAGATCGGCACGCCGCGCCTGTTCCGGCTCGCCCGGCACCATGATCCTGTCCGTACCGGCCGCGAGCGGCGACGCCTTCACCCATCCAACAAATGCATCGGCTTCGGCCTGTGCATTGGGAGCATCGAATGCATTCGGATCGACAATCACCGACGTCATGCAATTGATGATCGCGTTCGTCGTGTCCAGCGTGTCCGCGTGGGTTGTGAAACCGCCCGACAGCGCGCCGCCAAAAATCTCGCACATAGCCGGCGAGGCCGTAGCCTTTGTGTGCTCCCATTGCCGTGAGCGAACCGAACGGTGCTTCATGCATGACCTTCGGTTCTATGGTCGGCATGCCCGCGTGGTCAATCAGGTAACCCGGCGCGACCAGCGGGTCGCCCGCCACATTGACGAAGTGAAACGAGACCAGGCCCGCCGCCGCGCACTGCTCGGCCCAATGCCCGGCCCAATGTGATGCGTATTGCGCAAGCCGACCGCACACACGCCGAGCTTTTTCGCCCGCGCGATGCCATGCTCCATCGCCTCATGCGCCACGACCTGGCCGAAACCCTTGCGACCGTCGATAGTCAGCACTGCACCGATATCGCGGACAATTTCAGCGTGCTTATGCTTATTGAGCGCAATTCACTGTCCGCAAGTGACGCCATGTAACGCGGAATCATGCCGACGCCGTGCGAATCGTGTCCCGACAGATTCGCCATCATCAGATGATCAGCCACCAGTTCAACTTCACGCGCCGTACTGCCGGCGTGGGTCCATATTGCGCTGACATAGGCGTACAAGGTATCCGGGGCGATGCGCGATTCGCGCGTGGTTTCAGTGCTCATGCGACTGCGTCTCTTGGTATTTAAAAGAACTGCGCTTCAGGTTCAACCAAATTCGACCAAGTTTAACTGTACGGCGGTTCATCACCGTAGCGTGCAAATAAAACGGCGCGCAAAGCTGCGCGCCGTCTGAAAGTCAGGGTCGCTCACCCGCCATCAAGGTGTCGCCGTGAGTTTCTTCGCGAAAGGCGCATGCAGGAATTCATTCGGGCCGTGCGCGTTCGACCGGTCCCAGAACGCCGCACACCATGAACTGCGAACGCGGAAAACCTTCCTGCAACGTGTTCATCAACGAAATGATACCGCCCTGACCAAGGAATGCGACATCCGCGCCGAAATGCCGGCGCGAGGCGTCATTCAGGGCGTCACCCAGCCACGGCGATAGTTCGGGCGCGCTCCAGCCGGTCGCTTCGCCCCGCTCGGGCTTGAACGTGACCTTCGCGTTATAAGGCGGATCGGCTTCGAGCATGGCCTAGAGTTCTGCAAGCGTCTTCGTCGCCTCAACGAGCGGCGGCAGGCGCAACGACAACTTGAACGCGGTGCGCGGGCGCAGCACGTTGCCTGCATTGATCAGGGACGGCAGCCCCTCCGCCCCGGTCACTGCCAGCGACGGCCGCCATGTGGAATCGAGCAGCACTTCACGTGGGTCCGTAGTGATGGGCAACACCGTACCGCCATTCTGGCCGCAGGTCCACGGGAGTTTCTTCCATATATCGTCACCAAGAATGCGTGCCGTTGCTTCCGCTTCGCTCAGCCGGCACGACGGAATGTCGCAGTGAAAACCCTTCGGCAGCAGGTTGCCAGTGCTCGAATACTTCCAGCCGTTCCAGCAGCCTGCGCATGATGCGAAACGTGGATGGCGCGATGCCACCGTTCGTACCCGAGTGAATGCCTTCGTCGAGCACCTGCACTTCCAGGTCGCCCGCAATCAGGCCGCGCAGGGACGTTGTCAGCCAAAGCTGATCGTAGTTGCCCGCACCGGAATCAAGGCAGATCATAAGGCTCACATTACCGAGCCGGTCGCGCAGCGCGTCAATGTACGGCAGCAAGTCATAGCTGCCTGATTCCTCACACGTTTCGATAATGCCGACACAACGCGGCCGTTCAACACCCTGAACATCCAGCGCGGTGATCGCGCTGATTGACGAGTATGTGGCGTAACTGTCGTCCGCGCCGCTGCGTCCGTAGGGCTTGGCGTCTTCGTATTTGGGCGACCACGGCCCGAGATCCGACACCAACCGTCGAACTCGGGCTGTTTGTCGAGATGGCCGTAGAGAACAATGGTGTCGCTGCTGTTCGAACGTGTAGCCGGTGCTTCGAAAAAGATTACGGGCGTGCGATTGGGCAAGCGGATGATTTCCACTTTCAGGCCGCGTATAGGTTTGCCGCTCGGCCCATTGCACAGCGTCCGTAATGACGTGTTCGATAAATCCGTTGTGTGCCCAGTCGAGGTCGAACATCGGGCTTTTGGCGGGCACCGCGATGTAGTCCGTGAGCGCGGGGAGAATCTCGTCGTCCCACTTCCGGTCGATGAATTCGCGCAGTGCCTGACGGTCGATGCGCTGTATTTCCTGAGTAAGATTGCCTGAAATCATGACGGGCGTCCCGACCATTTAATTGTTAATGATAGCCGTGTTTAGCGGCAGTTCGAACGTAGCGTTTCTCATGCGCGACGTATTACGCGCGCGGCTTTCGTCTTTGGCAGCGAGCGTAGCGGACGTTTCGCAAGCTTGAAAAATGGCACACGCGTGCCGGAAGAACGCGGCGCTCGAACAGCGGGAAAAGCGCTATGGGCGACGTCCCGGTATGCTAATGGCCCGTCCGATCAGGAGCCTCATCATGTCCGTTTCAATGTATCGCGCGACCGTTCCGGTTTTGATCCGTAGCTTCGACGTCCTCGCTTCCCTGCTCGATAAAGCCACCGCCCACGCCGAAGAAAAGGGCTTGAGCGACGCGGACGTAACAGGCGCCCGGCTAGCCGAGGACATGCTGCCGTTCTCGGCTCAAATCCAGCGCGCAAGCGCGATACATCGAAAGCATCGGCGGAACGGCTGTCGGGCGTCGCAGCGCCCCGTTTCGACGATACCGAAACAACATTTGCTGAACTGCGGGAACGCATCGCGAAGACGACGGCGTATCTGAAAGGGATTGATGCAGGGACGTTCGAAGGGGCTGACACGCGTGTCGTGACCATCAAGCAAAAGGACTTCGAGCTGAAATTCAGCGGCGCAGAGTATTTGTTCCAGTTCGGGTTACCGAACTTCTATTTCCATATTGTCACGGCTTACGACATCCTCCGGCATCTCGGCATGCTGGTAGCGCGATTTCATCGAGCCGCTCGAGCCCAGCGTAACCCCCTGATCCCTGATTCGCGCTGAGAGCCGACCGCTGCGCGGTTCAGGTCCGCGCGGCAATCTGCTTCTGCCAGCTGGTCAGGATATGTCGTGCGAGCAGCTTGTAATCACCGCCGAAGTGGTGATCCCCGGTGGTCTTCACCACTTCTATTCCGGTCTGCGTCAGTGTGGGACATAACGTATCTTTCTCCGCCGCGCCGTAGATGCACTGCACAATCGAGGGCGGCAGTTTCGCCAGTTCCGGCTGCACTTTCAGCGCGTCCCTGCTGGCTGGCATGCCAAGCCAGCCCGTGACGCGAATCTGGAAATCGGCGTCGGGCGCAAAGCCCATCAACGACACAAGCGACACCTTCGCGCGCGCCGAATCCGGCAGCCGGTTATAGGCGAACGGCATGACGTCAGCGCCGAACGAATAGCCAATCAAAGCACATACTCCGAGTGCCAGCGCGCGCTGTAAGCCTGGATCACGCGAGCGAGGTCGTGGCTCGTCTGCTCAGGTGTCCTCGCACTCCAGAAATACCGCAACGCGTCAATGTCGACCACCGACACTCCATCCTTCTGCAACGACTCCGCAATGGTTTTGTCGAGATCGCGCCAGCCGCCGTCACCGGAAATCACAATGGCGAGCAGGTTCGTCGGACGCGCGGCGGGCAGTTCTGTAGCGGCAAATCCGATACGTCTTCATCGCGGACCTGCTCTGCCTTCAGATGCGGCGCGGCGAGAGCAAGCAGCGCATCGGCTTGCGAAGCACCGGCGGTCTGCGTGGTTTTATCGAAGAAACCGGGCAGGCCCTCCGCGTGCGTGATGGTCGGATCGGGCGGGCACAGGTTGAAACGCGCATCCAGTTGGGGATCTGGATTCAGCGCAAGCGCACCCGCCACCGTGTTGTCCGGCGCCTGGGCAAGGATCTTCGTGGCCAGCACGCCGCCCTGCCCCGTGCCCATCAGGATGGGCGCGAAATAACGGCTGGATTGCACTTCGCGCTCAAGCTGATGGCTCACCGATTCGGCATCGCCGACCAGGTTGTGGCAAATCTCCTTCAGCAACGGCAATTTCGCCGCGTAGCGCGCCGTGTCTACGCCAACCACAATCACGCCGTTTTTGGCCAGCGCGTCGGCAGTCTGGCTGTCGGCCGGGGTCCAGCTTTTATCGGAGAACAGCACTACGAAACCGCGCATGGGACCGGCTGGTTTCGCAAACGTCACGTCACCATAACGGTCGCCGGGCAAAGTGGCAGCATGCGCCATTGAAATCGACAACACAGACAACAAAGAAACAACCGCGAACTTCCTGAAAAATGTCATGAACGCCAGCCTCCCGCCAGCAACGAGAGATCTGCGAGCATGAAAAACACGCCCACCGAACCGCCAGACCAGACCAGCCAGCTGATGCCACGGCGAAGCAAGCGGCGTCGGCTGCATGCCGGACAAAGGCGCAATGCACAGGCTCAAGGTCCGGAACCCGGCCTGCTTCAAATGCAGCGCGAGCTTCGTAAACAGATATTCCATTGCGTACGGCGACGCGCGGGCTGATGCCGCATCACGCCAACCGTGGCCTCGGTGCTCAGGTCAGTGGTCGTGAAGGTGACGAACGCCACCGGCTTGCCCTGCTGGCGCACCAGCAACACGGACTGGGCGGTGAGGTAATCGTCGGTGAAGGCCGCGACCGGAAAGCTCTTTTCGCGCGCTTCGCGGCTTCCCAGCCACGCATCGGAAATCTCGCGCAGGACCGGCATGCATTCGGGAACGCACGGGGAATTGATGATTTCCACGTCGAAACCATCGCGTTCGCCGCGCTTCAGCGCTTATCACAAGTGGGCGCGATGCGACCCCTTCAGGTCAAAATCCTCCAGCATCACATGCGCTTCCTCGCCGAGTTTCATCAGCGTGAGACTGGCGTCGAGGTAAAGCGGCAGTGCGTCGGCGCGAACCTGGTAGAACGCGGCGCGACCACCGTGCGCATGTGCCATTTCCACGAACCGGCGGATCAGTTCCGCCCATTCGCGGCGCGGGCCGACAGGGTCGTGCAGCGCCGCCCAGGTGCGTACGTGTTTCGCATACATCAGGAACGCTTCGCGCGAGGTCGAGAACAGGAAACTCTTGTCGCCCATCATCGCCAGACCGGCGTCGCTGCGCTCCGCGCGCGGAAAATGCGTACCGCATCGAGCAAGTCCTGCGCGCGGGCTTCTCGAACCGGCCGGCCGCCAGACGCAGCAACTGCCGCCACACGGCGAACAACGCAGCGGACAAAGCCGCCGCGAGCGTCGCGCGGTCGTCGAAGGCGAATTGCCACCAGAAATCGCGGCTGTAGTTGACATCGCGAAAAGCGAACAACAGGATCCACACTGCCAGCCCGATCACAATACCCACCGAGACCAGCCAGCTCGCCGTGAACCGCTCAGCCAGCAGCGAAGAACGCCGGTTGAAGCGGTCGCGGGTCGCGAGCAGCATTGCGATCAGCACCGCGAGCATGCCCGTTTCGACAAACGCCAGTCCCGTCGCTATCGACAGCGCCAGGTTGGCTACCGCGAGCGTGATGGCCAGCCACCAGGCAGCATCGAGACGGCGCAGTAAACCGCGCGCAACGAAAAGCAGAACCACGTCCAGCACGCTTCCCAGCAGTTGCGAGCTTTCGAGCACCCACAGCGGCAATACGGCTTGGCATTGCGATGCGTTTGCCGAAAGCGGGGGGTGCACCTGAAATCACAAGCATGCCGCCGACCACAAAGGTCACCAGGCTCAGGAATACGGACGCGAGCTGTGACACATTCGATGGATTCAGGAACGCGAAGCGTCCCTTTAGCGCTCGGCCTTCGAACGCCGCCAGGACGAACGTGGACGGGCAGGCCGGAAATAGATCGCGCGATACGCAAGCAGCGCAGCCAGCATTTCGGGCGTATTCACGCTGCCGCCAAGCGCAAATACCATCGCCGCCTCGAACACGCCGACACCACCAGGCGTGTGGCCGATCATGCCGATCAGCATGGCCGCGGAAAACACCGTGAGGAATTCGCCGAAGCCCACCTGGGCGTGCGGCAGAACGGCCCATAGCGCAAGCGCGGCGGCGAACACGTCGAGCAGGAGTTGCGCAACCAGGTCGCAGCGTGCCGGAATGGTGACGGCGAGCCAGTTCCAGCGCGCCCGCAGCGTTCTGGGCGCCGCGCGGCACAGTACGATCATGACAGCGAATCCGGCCAGGACCGCGCTACCGCTTACTCGCAGCAAATCCGGCGATGCATGCAGCATGGCGGCCAGGGTATCGGCGGCGGCGCACACCATGCCGATCGCCGTCATCAACGCCAACGCGAGCGCCAGCGTCACGCTCGTGAACACGGTCAGATGGCCGACCTGCGTGGGCGTGACGCCCGCGACGCCATACACGCGGGAGCGCACGGCGCCGCCGGTCAGCGCGCCGAAACCGGTCGTGTTGCCGAGCGCGGAGGCGACCGTCGCCCCGACCCACAGCACGGAACGGGGCACTTTGGTGCGAGGTATCGCAGGTCCACGGCATCGCGGCCAACCAGCGCCACGTAGCTCAGCACGGTAGCGGCGAGCGTGCCGGCCCACGCCTCGAAGCGCAACGCGCGTAATTGTGGTGAAAATTGTGGTGAACGACCGTTTGTTTTATAGTTTAGTTGACGGCGTGCGACAGATGCTAGAATACACTATTAGAAGAAGCGCACACACGCACACACGACCAGTGCAAGTACCGGCGTGGGGAAACGCTGCAGCCGCCACGCTTTCAGCAAGCGGAGCAGCGACTTCAGCGAAGGAACTGAACTGACACTATTTCTGCGAGGCATGCGGATTACCGGACTTGCTCCAACGCCTTCTGGCCTTGCGGCTTTTTAGCGTTCTTGTTGGTTCTTGGTTCTGGCGGCCAAAAGCCAGACCGTTGCGCGTCTGTCCGGCGCTCATTCATATTTCAAAAGCCTGAATAGAATGTTACGGTTAGCAACGGTTGTATAACGGCGTAGGTTGACGGGACTTAAGAAAAGTGTGTGAGTCTATGCCGTTCGGGCGAGTCCAGCAGCGGTTTTGTGCCTGTTCGGTCGTTTTCTTCACACCTGATCGGGTGAGCGGTTAGCATCTTGACGACTCCGATGCATGGCTCCCGGGCGCCGCATTTATCATCGACAAAAAGGTTCTACCGTATGAAAACGCAACGCTTCGCCGCCGCCGTGACCCTCTCCGTCGCCGTCTTCGCCTTGAGCGCCTGTGTGACCCAATACGATTCGCTGATCAAGACGGTGCCGGTCGGCTCGGGAACGTCGCACCTCAAGACGCTGCCGTTCGTGACCTGCGTGAAGGCGAAATGGGCCACGCGGCCACTGAAGATCGGCGAATACTCGCCGAACGCGGACGGCAGCGTGATCACTGTGCACGGCGCGAATGGACAGACCATGTTGCTGATTGACGCGGAACCGTCGGCGAACAGTACGGGATATACGATTTACGGCGATATCGTGAGCGCGGCAGCCTACGTGGCCGATGCCCACAAATGCGACTGAGCCACGCGCGGGAGAATCAGCTTGCACCGCCCTTGAGATCCAGATCCGTGTACGCCCGGTGCGTACCCACGATGCGCCCGATCAGATAACCATCCGACGCGCACGCATTCACCCGCTGGTCACCGTTCCACACGATTGTACTGCTCGTCCTGCAAGCGGATGGCTGAGGGATCGAACTGGGCTTGCGGCGTATCGGCGGTCTTGCCGCCTTCGCGCGCCTGTTCTATCACGAGGCGATTCCACGTGTAGGCATAACCGTATTGCACGCCGTCGGCGAAGGGGCGTCGAGATCGCATACCTGCTTGGGCGGCGTGATGGCGACTTCGGTGCGGTAGCCGGTGGGACCGCCGACTTCAATGCGTTCTTCGCCAGGAACGCAGGAAGAATCGACCTGTGCGGAACGTTTCGGGGCGGGTTGCGTTTTGGCTGCGGCCACCGGCGTGGGGTGCCGCCTGCCGGCGCGTTCGCGCTGGTGTCGGGCGGTAGGGGTGCGCAAGCGCTGAGACAGATGCGGCGAGGAAAACGCCTAGAACATTCAGATGGGTGGTGAAAATCACGCTTTTGCTGTCCGTCTCAAAATAAACCGAGCACTACCTTAACATTTTGAGACGAAGGTGGAGAGTGTGTCGCGTTTTGGAGCGGTTATCGGATGGCGGCGGCGCCGGGAAAAATAAGGGCTGTTCCGGTGCTTAGATCCGGAACGGCTCGTGTGTTTCTCTGTCGATTTTGTGTGGAACGAAGCGCCGCTGAGCTTTCAGAATTCACGTAGTGACCAATCCTGTTCGCAACTCGGGCGGCAATATTACGCTCAAGCTACTTTCAACGGATGCTCGCTGAGATAGATGCGCAGCGCATTGTTCATGCGCGTTTGCCAGCCTTCGCCCGTCGCCCGGAAAGCAGCAATCACATCCGCGTCATAACGTACGCTGACCTGCTCCTTCCGATGCTCTTTCGGCGGACGCCCCATGCGGCTTTCGGCTATTACCTCCGGGAACGGGCGCAGCGCCTTCATCTCTTGCGCCGACAGTGCCGCCGCGTCGGGATCGGCGGCGATACCGCGATTAATCGCGGCATCTTCTTCCGGCGTATTTCGCCTCAATTTAGTTTTGCTCATAGTCGTGTATCTCCCGGTTATTTGCTTTTCGAAAGCTGATAACCCGCATGGTGTCGTCACGGGGTGTGAACGCCACGAAGTACAACCGGCCGCCTATAACTCCGAAGCCTTGGACTGATCTTCGCCGTAGTCGCGGCGGGTATCGGTCGTAATCAACAGGTTCGACCAGTCAAGGTGCACTGCATCCGCCAGCGAGACGCCGTGCTTTTGCAAGTTAGCAGCGTCTTTCACGCAATCGAATGCAATTTCCATCCACTTATTGTAGATGCATAAAGTAATGCTTACAACTATTCAAAAATAGTTGTTCGATATGCAATCCTAGTCTCACCCAACAGAAAAGGAAGGCCGCTTGCGCGATGCGAAGCGGCCTCTTGAACCAGCATCAGCTAGCCAACGCTCAAGCCCCCTCCTCCAGCACCCGCAGATTCTCGTGCGAAAACCCGAGCGCCACGGGTTGCCCGCGTTCCAGCAAATGCCGGTTCGGGTCATTGAAGACATCGAGTAAAATCACGGACTGGTCCACGCGTGTCTTGATCCGCACCACCGCGCCGAGGAAATTGACCTCCTCGACCGGCGCCGCAAGCGTATTGCGACCGTTCGCCGGCGCTTCCAGCATGATCGCTTCCGGCCGAACCGCGAGCATCCGCTGCTTGCCGGCATCGCCGGAATCAAGTGCATGCGAGGTCCGCAATTCCTGACCACCGACCACGATCTTGCCGCTCGCCGGATCCACCACCTGTCCCGACAGCAGGTTCAACGTTCCGACAAACGACACCACAAAACGCGTACGCGGAAAGTTATAGATTTCCGACGGCGTGCCGATCTGCTCTACGCGCCCTTCGTTCATCACCACGATCCGATCAGAAATTGACAGCGCCTCTTCCTGATCGTGCGTCACGAAAATCGAGGTAATGCCGAGTTCGCGCTGCAAGTTGCGAATGTCCTCACGCAAGGAGACGCGAATCTTCGCATCGAGAGCGGACAGCGGTTCGTCGAGCAGCAGGACCTGCGGTTTGTTGGCAAACGTTCGCGCGAGCGCCACTCGCTGCTACTGACCACCCGACATCTGCCAAGGATACCGGTCCGCGAGGCGAGGCAACTTAATCAGATCGAGCATTTCCTTCAGCTGCGCCTTGATCTCCGCCTGCGGGCGTCCCAACACCTTCAGCCTGAAGCCGATGTTGTCCGCCACCGTCATGTTCGGAAACAGCGCGTACGACTGGAATACCATGCCGACCTTGCGTTGCCGCGTACGCACGTGGGTGACGTCGCGCCCGCCGAGCTTGATCGTGCCGCGCGTGGGGGTTTCGAAGCCGGCGATCATTCGCAGCACCGTCGTCTTGCCGCAACCCGACGGCCCGAGGAAAGTAATGAATTCGCCGCGCCCGATCTGCATATCGAACTGATGCAGCACGGTGTTCGTACCGAACGTCTTGGAAAGGTTTTCGATCTCGAGAAGTGCCATGACAAGCCTGCCCTTTAAATTTTTTGTCCGGCGAGAGAGCGTGCCGAGCCGAAGACCTGAATAAGCCCCATCGAGGCCCACACGTAATAGCGAATACGATGATCGCGCCGAAGGTTCATACGCCCGGTTCGCACCGATCAACTGAAGGTAGGGCCAGAACGCCGGACGGTTGAGCAGGCTCGCCAGCGTGAATTCGCTGATCACCACCGCAAACGTCAGGAACGCGCCCGACAGGATCCCAGAACGCACGTTCGGAAAGATGATCTTGAAGAGGATAGTTGGCCAGTTCGCGCCCAGACACTCGGCAGCTTCGGTGAGCGAACGGACATCGACGGCGCGCAAGCCGGCATCGACCGAGCGGTACATATAGGGCAAACACAATGTGACGTAACCGCAGATCAGCAGAAAATCGGTCGCGCGCTCATTGCCGGTGAGCGGCAGGAACGAACTGCTGTTGTAGATATGCAAATAGCTGAACACGATCACGATGGCCGGGATTACGAGCGGCAGCAGCGTGATGAACTCGACCGGCGGACGCAGCTTCGGCAAGCGCAACTGCACCCAGTAGGCTGTGCACAACCAGCAGCACCCCAAGCACGATGGCGAACACGCTCATCATGATGGAGTAGCCAAACAACGCCGGAAATGTGGATCGGTAAGCATAACGCGGTAGGCGTCGAAGCTGTATCATCGCGACGCATCTTCAGGCTGAACTCCACGGTGGCCGCCAGCGGCAGGAAGTACAGCGCGCCGATGAACATGGCGATCCACGCGCGCCCCCCACGTCTGGCCCGGACCTTGTTGTCCGGAGCCAGAGTGACTGTGGTGACGGTGCTCATCGACGGCCCCTTTCAGCGCGCGAGCACATAACCAAGATTCTCGTTATGCAGCACGTCGCCGCGAATCTGCGCGTACAACATGATCGGCACGATGTTGAGCGAACTTCCCGTAAGCGCATAAGCCGTTGCCACCGCGCCGAACGCGTTGGCGAACAGCAGCAGCGTGGCGCCGAGCACACTTGGCCAGAGAACAGGCAGCGCGACGAACATCCAGTAGTGGTAAGCACTCCGACAATCGCAAGCCTCGCGCCATTCGCGCTTCAGGCCGTCGAGCGCAGGCGTGATGATGAGCACCATCAGAGGGATCTGGAAGTAAAGGTAGGTCAGCGTCAACCCCGTGAAGCTCAGGATGCTGAAGCCCGTTGAATACAGGTTGATGCCGACATACTTCTTCAGCAACACCGTGACGAGCCCGACGCGCCCAAGCGTGCAGATAAACGCGAACGCGAGCGGCACGCCCGCGAAGTTCGACGCCACGCCGGAGAATGTCATCAGGGTCGGGCGAATCCACACAGGCAGCTTCTTGCCCTGCACCGCCGCCCAGTGCCGATGCCGCGCTGACCTTTGAAACTGATCCAGTACGCGTCGAGCACGCTGGGCTGAAGCAACTGACGGAAATTCTCAAGCGTGAAATGCCCTGCGGGTCCTGGAACGCGCCGACCATCAGCCACGCAGTCGGCAACAGCAGGAACAAGACCGCAAACGCAAAAAACAGTAAGACGAGATAATTCCACGCGGGCGACACGCGCCGCGCCGCTTTCATGCCGGAACTGAGCGACGGGTTCGACTGTCCCTCGCGCTCCTCATGTCCGGACATGGGCGTGGCTCGATGAAGTGCTCATGGTGTCGCTCTTGACTGACAGGCCGCGCCGGAGAAAAGCACAAAGCGCGAGCCGGAAGGTTAGCCGGACCTGAAGTCCGGCTAACCGTGCACTACGTTACTTCACGTAACCACTTCAGCAGTTACTTCACGTTGGCGCCGACCACTTGGTCCCACTGGCTCGTGATGAGCGTCTTCGAAGCATTTTGCTCGTCGAGCGTCGGGAACACCACGTTCTTGTAGGCCTACGGCGGCGGCAGCTTGGCGAGCAGCACTGCCGGGATCTTCTTGTTCGCTTCGCGAGGTCCTTGAAGCGGATCGGATGGCAATAGCCGGTCAGCCAGCCAATCTGGCCTTCGTCCAAATACAGGTATTCCATCCACAGCTTCGCGGCGTTCGGATGCGGAGCGTAAGCGCTGATACCCTACACGTAGATGCCGGCAACCACACCCGTCTTCGGCACGACCACCGACACGAAGTTGCCGTTCTTGTTCAGCGTGCTGAAGTAGCTCAGGCCCGCAGCGCCGGCCTTCGATGCATCGCCCTTGGCCTTGCTTGCGACAACCCGGCTGCGTAGACGGCCTGAATGGCCTGGTTAGCCGGCGGGTCGCCCGCGAGTGCAACGGCATTCTTGTAGTCGGGCTTGAGCAGATCGGGCCAGTCGATCGGGACCTTGTCGATCATGTCGGTATTCGCTTCAAACGACAGCACGCCGTAGTAATCGCCATACCAATCGCCGTCCTTCTCCTTCGCCGAGTCGGGAATCGACGCCCAGGTCGACACCTTGTAAGGCTGCAGCAAACCGGCAGCCGGCGCCGTCAGTCCAAACGACAAGCCGACGTCGATCACGTTCGGCGCCTGCGGACCCGTGTTGCCCTTGTTCGCCTTGATGGCTTCGACTTCGTCACCCGAACCAGCGTCCGGGTTAAGCTCGTTCACCTGGATGCCGTACTTCGCCTTGACGCTCAAGATCAGCGCACCATAACCGCACAGTTGTTCGGCAACGCGACTGGCCTTCCTTCTTCGCAGCAGCGATGAGGGACGCCGGAGGCGCCGCCACGGCCTGCCCCGCGACCGCGGTCAGCGCGGTGATCGCCGCCATGATGGATGCCTTGCCGCTTAAGCGGCGAAATGTCGAGGTCACTCGCAACCCGTCTTGATTCATGGTGATTCCATCCTCTGCCTGCGTGCTTACGTTTTTGGAAAGTTGCGTGCTGCCTGCATGCTGCATAGTCCGAAACTTGTTTTTTTAATGCGCACTCACATTTGGCGCGCACGCGACTCTGGCTGCCAAATGTTTAAGAACGATGACGACGATGAAAAAGACAGCAATCCAGGACTTATTTCAGGCACTCCGGACGGTCCAAGGGAACTATCCACGAGTATGACGGAGAGACTAAGTTCAAATACCCAAATTCGCAAATATCCAAAAAAATGCAACATCGGCAGCGCCAGTTCTGTTAATCTTTTAGCGGGAATCTCTGGTAACATTTGGCTCCCGGCATCCAATTAATATTGGCGACACATAGTCCGTTCACAAGACTTGAGGCGCTGCCGGACCGGATCGGCGGCCACGCAGCTTCCACTCGTTTTCACCAGTAACCGTTCGACCCCAACGCTCAGGAATACAGCATGTACAGCATGTGGCAAGAAGATCGTCATCAGAGAATTCGCGCGCTGTTCGCCACGCTTGAACGCGTGTCGACCGAACGCATCATGGCCTAACTCGGCGTGTCGCGCGAGACGGTCCGGCGCGATCTGGTGGATCTCGAAGCACTGGGTGAATTGCGGCGCGTGCATGGCGGCGTGACGCGTTCGGCTGATGAAGCGCTGATCGCCGAGCGAAGCCACACGCGAGTCAAGTCGAAAAACGCCATTGCACGGGCGTCCACCGCACTGGTCAGCAGTGGCAAACCTTGTTTATCGACGCCGGCACGACCACCGCCATCCTGGCCGAAGAACTCGCCAAGCTGGCCAACCTGACCATCATCACGAAATCGATAGGCGTTGCCCAGAAGATGCGGCCAACCGGCGAAAAGACGGATGCCAGTAACGAGATCATCCTGCTTGGCGGCTCGATCAGCGACCGGGCATTTGCCACGGTGGGTGGCACGACCGTCGCCGAAATCCTCAGGTACCGCGCCGACGTGGCGCTGCTTTCGCCGGTCGCCATCGATCACCGGCATGGAGCCACGAACTTCGATCACGCCGAGACCGAAGTAGCCCGTGCGATGGTCGCGCCTGCTGACCGGGTAGTGATCCTGGCCGACTACAGCAAGATCGGCCAGTGCAGCAGGATTGCGTTCTGCTCGATTAATCGCGTGGATACGCTGATCATCAACAAGAAAGGAAAGGCGCCGACGGTCCCGCGCTGCTGTCATTGCGCAAGAAGCTGCCGCAAGTCATACTCGCCTAGCGTTTCAAACGCTGTCGTTACCGTAGGTGACATCGAGCACACGGCGGCGCAGCCGGGTGTCGCGCAACGCGCCGGCTGCGTCGAGCACCGGGTACGCGATTGAGCAGAACAGCGAGCAGAACAGCGAGTTGAGGCACTTGAGGTCGCTGATGATGTCGAGATGCAACGCACTGGTCTCAATGCCGCGCGCGCTCTACCCGGCCAGCCGGTCCAGGTGCGCATACGAATAACTGCGCTCGAGATCGCGGAACCGTTCCTTCTCGGCAAGCAGGCGCTCAGCGCTACGCAAGTCGCTGTTGAGAAACACACTCAAACCCAGTTGCAAGGTCAGGATCACGCGTGAATGCAGGTTCTCCAGCTTGCCCAGACCCTCGGGCGAAAACGCCAGCCGGTACGTAATTTTCTTCTCCAGAATGTTGGTCGCCACCCGTTCGAGGATGTCGCCGGCATGCTCCAGATTAATGGTCAACGTAATGATGTCGGTCCAGCAGCGGCTATCCGCCTCGTCGAGCTGCTCGCGTGAGATGCGGGCAAGATAGGTCTTTACCACCGCATAGAGCTGATCGACGTCGTCGTCCATGCGAATGGTCGAGCGGGCCTTGGCCGGATCGTTGGCCCGCATCAGGTCGAGCAGGTTGTCCGAGCATGGTGCGAATGATGTCGCCGATCCTTAGCGTTTCGCGCGCGGCATTCGCCAGCGCAAGCGTAGGCGTAGAGAGCGCGACGGGATCGAGATACAGCGGCCGCAGTTCCGGGTTGACTTCGGGCCGGTCCGGCAGCAGGCGATTACACAGGCGCGAGACCGGATGGATCAACGGCATGCACGCCACGCAGCGCACCATATTGTAGATGAGGTGGAATGTGATCACCGACTCGCGCGGATACGGGATCAACGCGCCAATGCCTTGCGCGATCCACGGGGCGAACGGCAGCACGATCAATGCGCCGGCCGGCGGGGTTTTGTCCCAGCGTGCCGATCACCGCAAGCAGCCCGCTGCCCAGGTTCGCACCAATCACGAGGCACACCGCCACCTTCAGCGAAATCACGCCCGACGACGCCAGCGTTGCGGTCAGCAGCACCGCTGCAAGACTAGAGTAGGAGATCATGGCAAAGGCCGCACCTACCAGCGTGCGAGCATGGAGGCCGCCCGTCAGCGCGCCGAACATGACCTTCACGCCCCGCCCTCGCCCTGCATCACGGGCTGCGCGGCCTCCACAATCAGGTGCAGCGCCAGCAGAATCAGCAGCCCGATGATCGTACGTCCCATCTGACCGGTACGGGTTTGTTTGAACGACAGGAACGCGATCACGCCGCCGAGCAGCAGGGTGGGTGACAGCCACGAGAGATCGAGCGTGAGCACACGCGACATCAGCGCCGTGCCGACGTCCGCACCAAGCATGATGGCCAGCTCGGGTGCGAGCGGCAGCAGGCCTTGCGCTGCGAACGACGAAGCCAGCACGGCGATCACGTTGCTGCTCTCGACCAGGCTTGTCACGCACAAACCCGCACCAAACGCCCGGAAGCGGCTGTTCGCACTGCGTCCCAGCACGCTGCTGCAGCTCCGCGCCGAAGACCCGCAGGATGCCGGTCCGGACAATATGCGTGCCCATACCAGCAGCGCCACGCCCGACAAAATATTCAAGAGAATCAACATGAGGCTACGTCCGTTGTTCGTTCCGACTGTACTGCCTGAATGTACTGCCATCCGTGCCATGATGCCACAACAGGTTGTACAATTTTGCTTTGTTGTACGCTTACTATCAGCAATACGTCGTCGCCGGCAGCTCGACATGGACGCGTATCTGGGCCTGACGCTCGCGCCACTGGCGCGTCATTCGCGCGCGCAACTTGACGCGTGGCATGAGACCTTCATGAAAACGGTGATCGAACCGGCCATCCACCCCGAAGCGCTTGCGTTGCTGCGACGTCATTGCGACGCGGGGCACTTGTGCTGCATCGTTACCGCTACCAATGCGTTCGTCACCGCGCCCATTGCGAAGGCGCTTGGCGTTGAGCACTTGCTGGCCATCGACCTGGGCACTGAAGGCGATGATCCGCTCGTGCGTTACACCGGGCGCTCGGTGGGCGTGGTGACGTTCCGCGAAGGCAAGATTGTTCGCACCGAGCAATGGCTTGCGTCGCAGGGATTGAAGCTGGCGGATTTCGAAGCGAGCTACTTCTTGATTCCGTCAACGACGTAGCGTTGACGGAGCGTGTCACCCATCCGGTTGCAACAAATCCCGACGCGAAATTGCGGGTGATTGCAACCGAGCGCAAGTGGCCGGTCATCGAATTGTTCGCGTAGGGTTTTGGTTCGCCTCCGCGACTTCAAGGGCGGGGGCCAGTGGCCCGCAAACATCACGTGAACGCAATCTCCCACCCTATTCTTATTCTCCAAACCCCGCACATGGCGTAGCATCCGCCCATTCCTCTGACAAACACATATAACGAGACATGGCCCTGATCGCATGCAATCTGCTTGGCATCGCCGTCCTGCTGCTTATCGCTTTCATCTTCTCCACCCCAATCGCCGCGCCATTTGCCTGCGTACCATTCATCGGGCCTGCCCTGCTGGCGCAGGTCGGCATTGGCGCCTTCATCCTGTTTGTGCCATTCGGCAAAAGCGTGCTCTCCGCCGCCGCGGCAGGCGTCAATCACGTACTCGGCTATGGCAACGCAGGCATCGAGTTCCTGTTTGGCGGTCTCGTCCAGCCAAAGATGTTCGAACTGTTCGGCAACGGCGGATTCGTCTTCGCCGTTCGCGTGTTGCCCGCCATCATCTTCGTGACCGCCCTGATCTCGGTGCTCTATTACCTCGGCATCATGCACTGGATCGTGCTCGGCACGGTCTTCCAGAAGCTGCTCGGGGTGTCGAAGATCGAATCGTTCTCGACAGTGACCACCATCTTCCTCAGCCAAAGCGAAATGCCGGCGGTCGTGAAGCTGCTCGCACGCGACATGACAAGCGCGGAACTGTTCGCTGTGATGTCGAGCGGTATGGCGGCAGTCGCGGGTTCCGTGCTCGCGGGTTATGCAGGCCTCGGCGTGAAGGTGGAATACCTGCATACCGGCTGCATCGTTCATGGCCGTGCCGGGCGGATTGCTGTTCGCCAAGATCATCCATCCCACGAGCGAAGCCAGCCGTGTCACCCCGAAAACCTGAACTTCGACGAGAAACGTTCGGCGAACGTGATCGAAGCGGCCAGTTCCGGCGCAACCGTCGGCCTGAAGATCGCGGTCATGGTCGGCGCCATTACGTTCGTTAGCCTAATTGCGTTGCTGAACGGGATTGTGGGCGGCATCGGGGGCTGGTTCGGCGACCCCAATCTAATCCAATCCATGCTCGGCGCGGTATTTGCACCGCTTGCGTATCTGATCGGCGTGCCTTGGGATCAGGCCGTGCTCGCTGGCAACTTCCTCGGTCAGAACTCATTCTCAACGAGTTCGTGGCCTACGCGTCACTGTCTCCGTATTTGAAGGACTCCGCCAGCGTCGCTGCGGCTGGATTGCAGGCCGCTCGATCCGCGTACCATAGCGATCTTGTCTTTCGCGCTGTGCGGCTTCGCGAATTTTTCGTTGATCGCCGTGTTAACCGGCGGCTTCAGCGCGGTTGCGCCGGAGCGGCGCGCGGAAGTCGCACGCTACGGCCTGCGTGTCGTGCTAGCGGCCACACTCTCGAACCTGATGAGCGCGACAATCGCGGGCATGTTCCTGACGCTGAACTAAGGAGTCACTCATTGCTCGAACGCGCTAAGAACGCGCGTGATCGCGCCTACGCACCCTATTCCAGTTTCAAGGTCGGCGCCGCTTTGCTCACCAAAGACGGTCGCGTGTTCGATGACTGCAATGTCGAGAATGCATCGTACGGGTTGTGCAATTGTGCGGAACTTACGGCGTTTTCAGCGCTGTCGCCGCGGGTTACACACGTGACCAGTTCACGGCGCTCGCGGTCATTGGCGACACCGACGGACCGATTGCACCCTGCGGCACGTGCCGGCAGGTGATCATTGAACTGGGCGGCTCCGAGTTAACCATTCGCCTCGGCAACCTCAATGGCGCGATCCGCGACACGACCGCCCGCGAACAACTTCCCGATGCGTTCTACCTATGACAAACCATAAAGTCATCTACGACACCGACCCGGGTGTCGACGACGCCATTGCACTGATGCAGGCGCTGCATCCCGAGATCGAATTGCTTGGCGTCACGAGCATGTTCGGCAACGCGACCATAGAAACGACCACGGCTAACGCGCCCTATCTGCGTTCGCGTTTTGCACCCGGCGTGCCGGTCGCGCGCGGGGCAGCAGCGCCGTTACATCGCGTGCCGCCTGCGCCGGTCGGCTGGATTCACGGTGACAACGGTCTCGGCAATATCGAGCTGAGCGAGCCCGCTGATACAATGCTCGACGCACGTCTCGCGCATCTTCATGATCGATACGGTTCGCGCACATCGCGAGGTGACGCTGATCGCAGTCGGTCCGTTGACGAATCTGGCGCACGCGCTTAAAGCCGACCCGGACATCATCGTCGGGCTGGTGAAGCAGGTCGTCATCATGGGCGGTGCATTCGGTATTGCGGGCGTGCTCGGCAACGTGTCGCCGGACTCGGAAGCCAACATCATGTGCGATCCCGAAGCGGATCTCGTGCTCGGCGCCGCGTGGCCGGTCACGCTCGTGGGTCTGGACGTCACGCAAAGCACGATCATGCCGAACGAATGGCTGGCATCGGTCTGCGCGCGGGCGAGGCCGGCCGTTTTGTGTGGGACGTATCACGGCATTACGCGCAGTTCCACCGTGACAGCGCCGAACTTGAAGGAATCTATGTCCACGATGCGTCGGCGGTGGCGTACGTGCTGGCTCCGCATCTCTATACTGTACGCAAAGAGTCCGTGCGTGTGCTGACCAGCGGAATTGCCACCGGTCAGACGATACAGAAACCCACCATGCGCGTTCCCGCGCCGGACTGGGACGACCGTCCGGCGCAGTCGGTCTGCATCGGCGTGGATGCAGCCGGCATGCTGGAGTTGTATAAAAGCACCTTGATGAAAGCAGTCTAGGCACGCAGCTTTGCGCCGAGCCAGACCCGCAAAGCCTCGACTTCTTCCGCGCAGACCGAGTGCGGCATGGGGTAGGTATGCCATTCCAGCTTGCACCCATGTGCGAGCGCGAAGTCGCGGCCTTGAATGGCCAGTTCGATCGACAGCACGGGGTCCTGGGTGTGTTATCGGCGGTGCAAATCCGAGACATCCGAGACATCCGAGACACTACTAAAAAACGGCGGCGTTGGGTCGCGCC
>CALNPU010000026.1 GCA_940588625.1 uncultured Caballeronia sp. | reverse complement strand
GGTTTTTTTACGCCTTTATGCTGGCTCTGCCTGAACCCGGCCGCTCGCGTGTGAGCCTAGCGATTAGACCGCTCGCCACCAAAACCAATTTTGTTCAGGGTCAACTCAGTAAAGGCGGGCACCGGTTACCAGTTCTACGGCAACAAGGACGGCCGCGCGGTGATTTTCGCGCTGTCCTACGAACCGCCGGCCGAAGCGCCGGACAGGGATTTTCCGTTCTGGCTCGCAACAGGACGTGTGCTCGAACACGGGCATTCCGGATCGATGACCCGGCGCGTGCCGGAGTTGTATCGGGCGCTCCCGAACGCAGTATGTTTCATGTACTTGACGACGCAAAAGCGCTCGTCCTGCGGCGCGGCGATGAAATCAAGGTGATGTCGCGGCGCGGTTTTATCCATACGCGGATCGAGACACGCGGTCGCGACAAACCACCGCGCGGTCTCGTGTTCGTCCCGTGGTTCGACGCGAGTCAGTTGATCAACAAGGTGACGCTCGATGCCACCGACCCGATCTCGCTGCAGACTGACTACAAGAAGTGTGCCGTCAAGATTGTCAGAGTCTGAGGAGGCGGCCATGCGAGCGTGGACCGTGGTGGTTGCAGCAAGTCTTTGTATTTTTTCCCAGGCGGCGTTGACGCAGCCGGTGATTCCCGCTGAGCCGTTTCACGACGCCATGCGCGGCACCACGCCGATCGATGAAGAGGCGAGACCGCCGCTGATTGCATCTATCGAAAACAAGGATGTCATCCGTGGCCGCGCTTATGCACAGCAGCCGCCGACGATCCCGCACAAGATCGACGGCTATTAACTCGACAAGAACGCCAACCGCTGCCTTGCGTGTCATGCGAGGAGCCACGCGGCCGAGAGCGGAGCCGTGCCCATCGGCGTATCGCATTACCTCACCCGAGACAACGCCACGCTCGGAAGCCTCTCGCCACGGCGCTATTTCTGCACGCAGTATCATGTCCCGCAAGCCGATGTGAAGCCGCTTGTCGGCAACACGTTCAAGCCTGATAAAACGCTACTGGCAGACGATCAACCACCCGAGCACCTTACTATACATTCTGGGCTTCCTGACGCTCGGCGGTTTTATCGCGGGCGTGGTGTTCTGGGGGGCGTTCAACACGGCGCTGG
The DNA here is from genome assembly GCA_940588625.1 of uncultured Caballeronia sp. Classification (GTDB taxonomy): domain Bacteria; phylum Pseudomonadota; class Gammaproteobacteria; order Burkholderiales; family Burkholderiaceae; genus Caballeronia. The sequence goes on along the minus strand of CALNPU010000026.1, from coordinate 30,733 downwards.
AAGTGACCAGCACCGAAGCGTTTTGTACCAGTTGCCATGAGATGCACGACAACACCTTCGCCGAACTGAAGAACACGATCCACTACAGCAACCGTAGTGGCGTGCGTGCCATTTGCTCGGATTGCCATGTGCCGCACAACTGGACGGACAAGATTGCGAGAAAGATGCAGGCGTCGAAGGAAGTGTGGGCGAAGGTGTTCGGCTCGGTCGACACGCGTGAGAAGTTCCAGGACAAACGGCTCGAACTTGCCGAACACGAGTGGCACCGCCTGAAAGCGAACAATTCGCTCGAGTAGTGCCGCAATTGCCACTCTTTTGAGTCCATGGATTTCACGCGCCAGAGCCCGCGCGCGCAGAACGCGCACCAGCGCTTTCTAGCTACGGGCGAGAAGACGTGTATTGATTGCCACAAGGGTATTGCACATGAATTGCCAAACATGACTTAGCTCAGGCAATGCGGGATCAACAGTTGCGCGAATCGCGTTCAAATTGAGAGGTCTATCGATGAATCAGAACTCGTTTATTCCGTCGGAATGCTCGCCGGTAAGCTTTGGCGACGCACTTCTATCCGTTGACAAGCGACAAGCTGGCCTTCGACCGTACCGGACAGATGCTCTTCAAAGACGTCGTGTTCGACGTCGGGGCCGGTCAGGTGCTGCAGATCCATGGCTTTAACGGCAGCGGCAGAACCACCCTGCTGCGCGTGCTCGCAGGTCTGTTGCAACCAAGCGCGGGCACGGTGCGATGGTGTGGCAAGGACGCCCACGCACGTCCCGACGTGTGGAGGTAATCGCTTGCCGTATCTCGGGCATCTGAACGGTATTAGCGACGACCTGACCGCTGCCGAGAACCTCAGCTTCAGTTCGGTGCTGGGCGAGGGTTGCCGAAGAACGTGTGGAGGTCGAGGAGGAAGCGCTCAAGAGCGTGGGGCTCGATCACTATCGGCATGCGATCGTGTGTGGCCTATCGCAGGGGCAAAAGCGCCGGCTCGCCATCTCGCTGCTGCTGGAACACAAGCCGCTGTGGTTGCTTGACGAACCCGCCGCCGCGCTCGAACGCTGTATCGCGGGGCATCTCGAGCACGGCGGAATCGTCTCGACGACTACGCACAAGCTCATTGCCACCGCGCCTTCCGCCACACGCAATCTCTACTTCGAACCGTGCGGCCGATTTTCCGACTGACGGCTGGTATCTTCTAGCGCGAACTGGCCCTGACGTGGCGGCGACGCACTGCCGCGCTCGGCTGCCTGCTGTTTTTCGTGATCGCAGCGAGCCTGTTTCCGCTTGCGGTCGGGTCGGACCCGGCGCTGCTACGAGCAATCGCACCGGGCGTGTTGTGGGTGACCGCGCTGTTCGCAGCGATGCTTTCGCTAGGGCGTTTATTCAGCCCTAGTTTCGCCGATGGCGCGCTGGACCAGATGCTGCTTTCGCCGCGTTCGTTGCTGACCATCGTCATGGCGAAGATAGGTGCGCATTGGCTCACGAGCGGTTTCGCACTGGTGTTGCTCGCACCTGTCCTGGCGCTTCAATACGGCGTTTCCTTCGATGCCGTCTGCCGCCTGACGGCCGCATTATTGCTGGGGACACCTGTTCTGAGCCTCATCGGTTCGATGGGCGCAGCGCTGACGCTCAGTGTGCGAGGCGGCGGCATGCTGCTCGCGGTATTGGTGCTTCCGCTCGAAACGCCGGTGCTGATTTTCGGCGCCAACGCCGCTGATCCATCACGTGCGGGTGTCTGGTCCGAGGCCAACCTTTCATTGCTTGGTGCGAGCTTGCTGGCGGCGCTCGCGCTGTGTCCGCTCGCGACGGTCGCGGCGTTATACGTATTTTGGCTGAATGAATCGGCGCAATGAGGACACATCGATCATGAACTCATCTATCGCGCTGACCAGCTGGTTGCACTATGCATCGCCGAAACCGTTTTATCGCCTGGCGGGGAAGATGATTCCCGGCTTCGCGATTGCCGCGTTGTTACTCGTGATGCCGGGCATCCAGATTGCGTTGTTCGTCGCGCCCACTGACGCTGTGCATGGTGACGTTTGTCGCATCATGTTCGTGCATGTGCCGGCAGCCTGGATGTCGATGCTGCTGTAGGTCGTGATGGCAGCTTATGCGGCGCTAGGCCTAATCCTCAACGCACGCCTCTCCGCGTAATGATGGCTCGTGCGATCACCCCGACCGGCGCGCTCTTCACGGTCCTCGCGCTGGCAACGGGCGCGTTGTGGGGCCACCCCGACATGGGGCTGTGGGTCTGGGACGCCCGGTTCACGTCTGAACTGATCCTTCTATTCCTGTACCTGGGCTTCATTTCGCTGCATGGCGCCATCGACAACATTCGCTGTGCTGATCGCGCCTGCGCCGTGCTGGCGATCATCGGCGTAGTCAACGTGCCCGTGATCTATTTCTCGGTGCAGTGGTGGTACACGCTGCATCAGGGTGCATCGCTTTCGTTCGGCAGCGGGGGATCGATGGACAGCACGATGCTCGCCGGCCTCGTTGTGATGACGTTGGCGTTCTGGTGTTACGCGATTGCGATAGTGCTTGTGCGGGTGCGGCGGATTATCGATGAAGAGAGGCAGCGTGATGAACATCATGAACAGTTTGATCGGTGGCGACGGCGATCTCTGGTACCTGTGGGTTGCGTTTGATATCACCTTTCTTGTGCTTACCATCGAGATTGCGATTACCGTTGGTTCGAACAGGCGGCAGCGCAGGCGCGGGCATGAGGGCCAACCGCGCCCGCGCGGCAGCACATTGACAGAGAAACCGTGAAGCGGCGCTCGTGTTGAACGCGTTCAACGCTAACGTGATGTTTTTCGTCACGCCTACGCAGCTCATCTCGGTAAACATGAAACACGCAGCACGATTGCGCGTAGGCGGCCTGGTTGCGCGCGGTTCGATCGAACGCGATGCCAGCGGGCTGACCGTGCGTTTCATGATCACCGATACAGTACGCGAGATCCCGGTGCTGTATCGCGGCGTGCTGCCTGACCTGTTTCGCGAAGGCAAGGGGGTGGTAGCGCAGGGCAGGTTGTTGCCGGACGGTGTGTTCCTGGCGGATCAGGTGCTGGCCAAACAAGACGAGAACTACATGCCGCCGGATGCCGCCGAAGCCATCAAACGCGCGCGTTCCACGCTGCGGGTACCGGACAGCGTACGCGCTCCTGCAGGAGTTGATCGTCGCGTTGTTGCTCGCTATCACGACCGGCGTGTTGCCGCTTGTCGGCGCTGCTCGAGGGATTACTGGCTGGATGCGAAGCGCCTAGCCGCTTGCGAGAGCCCAATGCGGGTTCGTCACGATGGCATTCGCCTGTCTGGCGGTTTCGTTCATAGGCAACGATTTCTCTCTCGGTGGCGTATGTCGCCTCGAATTCCAATTCGATGCTGCCGCTCATCTACCGCTTTGCGGCCGTCTGGGGTGGTCATGAAGGTTCACTGCTGCTCTGGGATTCTGCTGCTCACGTGGTAGATGATGGCGGTATCCGTATTCAGCAAACGGCTTTACATGCCAATGGTCGCGCGCGTGCTCGGCGTGATGAGCTGGATCAACGTGGGTTTCCTGCTGTTCCTGCTCTGGACTTCCAATCCGTTCACGCGCCTCTTGCCGCCTGCCATGGACGGCCGCGATCTCAACCCATTGCTGCAAGACCCGGGCATGGTCTCGGGTACGTCGGCTTCGCCGTAGCGTTTTCGTTTGCTGTCTGTCTCGGCGTTGTTGTCAGGTGAACTCGACGCCGCCTGGGCGCGTTGGTCACGCCCTTGGACCACGGCTGCGTGGACCTTCCTCACAGTAGGCATTATGCTCGGCAGCGGCTGGGCATACTATGAACTTGGTTGGGGCGGATGGTGGTTCTGGGACGCGGTGGAGAATGCGTCGTTCATGCCATGGCTTGTCGGTATGGCGCTGATGCACTTGCTTCCCGTCACCGATAAACGCGGCAGTTTTCGCGCATGGACCGTGCTGCTTGCGATCTGCGCGTTTTCACTGAACCTGCTCGGCACATTCCTCGTGCGCTCGGGAGTCTTTACGTCGGTGCATGCATTCGCCAGCGATCCCACGCGCGGCATTTTCATCCTCGTGTTCCTGTCGACCGGTGGCGCATTGACCCTGTTCGCATGGCATGGGCCGAAGATTGGACTGGGTCCGGGGTTCGCGTTGGTATCGCGTGAGTCGTTGCTGTTATCGAATAACGTGTTGTTGATAGTTGCAGCCGCTTCCGTGCTGCTCGGTACGCTGTATCCGCTCCTGCTCGACGTGCTCGGGCTCGGAAAGATTTCCGTGGGTACGCCGCCGTATTTCGACACGGTCTTCGTGCCGTTGATGGCGCCTGCCGTGTTCCTGATGGGTATTAGACTGATCGCTCGATGGAAGTCCGCGCGCTTGCCTGACATCGCCGTGCGTTTGTGCTGGGCGACGCTGGTCAGCGTAGCCTCGGCGGCTGCGTTGCCGTGGCTCGCGGGCGAATGGAAGTCACTGGTCGCTTTAGGCATGCTGCTGGCCGTGTGGTGCGCGACGACCATGCTTACTGCGCTGGCCGGACGTATCAGGAAGCAGCGTGGACCGTGGATTTTGCGGTTCTTCCATGTGCCGCGCGGCTTCTACGGCATGCTGGTTGCGCACTTCGGCATCGGGATTTTTATCGCCAGGGTGACGCCAAAGGCTATGAAACCGCTGGCGACGCCCGGCTCGATACCGGGCAGTCGATCGAAGCGGGCGGCTACAGCTTCCACTTTGACGGCACGAAGGAGATCCCGGTCCGAACTATCGCGCGTTGCGAGCGAACGTGATCGTGAGCCGCGAAGGACGCGTGGTTGCGTTGATGCACCCGGAGAAGCGTTTCTTCCCCGTGCAGATCAAGCCGTTCGTTGACTGGATCTGGGCCGGTTGCCTTTTGATGGCGTTTGGCAGCGTGTTGGCGGTGAGCGACCGTCGGTATCGGCTAGCCGTGCGAGAGAAGCGAGACAAGCAAGAGTTTGTCGAGCGCGGTTCGCGCAAGGATTCGGACTCAAGCGGTGATCGCGACGGCGAACGTAAAGGAAACAGGATCATGAAACGCTTCCTGTTCCCGCTGATTCTCTTCGCCGGCTTGAGCGCGGTGTTGGCGGCGTCGCTATCGAACAGCGCGTGCTTGGCGACACTGCCGCTGCGCCGTTGCGCGCTCGCCGGTCCACACCGAGCGCGGCTACAAGCGCTGGAACCTGTGCGTTGCTGATCGCGCTTTTCCCGAGCGCTGCGTGCTTGCTGTATCTGAAGCTGGGGCAACCGGCTGCGCTCAAGCTGGACGACTCGATAGGCATCTCGCACGACATGTCGTCATTCTCGGTGGAGATGATGTGATGGTCGCGGCTTGCGTTTCGTTTGCGCGATCATGCGCCAGATTCCCGCGATGCCCTCGACTGGGCCACGCTCGCGCACTCCTACACCGTGCTCGAGCGGCCGATGGACGCAGTCGCAGCCTACGCGAAGGTGGTTGCTCTCGAGCCGCGTGATGCGCCGCTGCGGGCCGATTTTGCGCTGCTATCGGCAGCGCGAACAACGGCAGCCTCTCGAGGGGCGTGCATCGGAGGAAATCGCGGCGGCGCTCGCCATCGATCCTGCTGATCCTAAAGCGCTTGCGTTGGCGGCATCGGCGGCGTTCCAGGCGCGTAGCTACTCCGGCGCGATCGGCTATTGGCACCGGCTGCTCGCGACGCTTGAGGCGGATTCGCCCGTGGCGGTCCAGGTGCGCAAGAATATCGACGAGGCGGCGAGCTTGAGTGCGGTCACCGTGGACATTCGATTGGCTGATGACGCGCACGTCGCCTTCGACGCCGCAGTGATCGTGGAGGCTCGTGCAGGGGACGCACCGGCTACGACGAACTCAACGAACACGTTGCTTGCCGAACAATGGTTGGCTGCGGGCGCACTTCCCACGACGATTGTTCTCGATGATTCACTTGCGATCAATGCAAGCGACACGCTGTCGGCGCATCAGCAGGTTGTGGTGGAGGCACGGATCGTTTCGACAGCCGGAGGGTCCGATCTGAACGGGCGAAACGACGCCAAGGGATTGGAGAATCGGCGCGCCAGCGTGATGATCGCGGCGTCATCGCCATAGGCGCGTGACCTCGTGACATAGCCCGGCTGCTCAGCGCTACCAATTTCGGGCTCGCTATAAAAAACTTGTTAAGCTTGGCATTCGATCACTTTAATGCCCGGCATGTTCGAGTGAGCTATTGCTAATTGCCTATAAGCAGGAGCGCGATGAGCCGGCGTTTGTCGAAGCTCATCTCGCTCTCTGCCCACACCGCTTTGACCCTGACATTGGAAAAAGCCGCCGGCGCGCAAACGCTTGTGGAGCTTGTGAGCGCACGACATCGGGAAAGGGCCGCAACAGAACACGCGCGAAGCCACCGTGAGCAAGCGCGAGAGGCCAGAAAGGTGCGACCCGCCATTCTCGATGCCGCGGCATGGCACGCGTGGTTCGACTGTTCGGCGCATCCGAATCCCGGCAAGATTGGCATTGGCGGTGTGCTGGAGAGCCTGGACGGCGACGTTGTGAAGATCAGTACGCTGGCCGGCCATGGCGACAGTTGCGAGGCGGAATATCTTGCACTGATCGCGGTGCTCGAAGCGGCCGTATCACGTAGGCCGGCGCCGGCCAGGCTGGTGATCCACGGCAACAGTCAGGAACAGTCAGATTGTGATTGAAGATGTGCTTCGCGACGAGGTCAGCAGCGCGCCCGCGCTAAGTTCATACACCACGCAGGCGCGCAGTTTGATCGCGCAACTCGCCGATGTTCGCCTGCAGTGGACTCCGCGCGCCCGCAACGCAGCAGCCGACGCGCTGTCGCAGCACGCCATTCGTGGTGGCACCCATGCCGATGCTCAGGACAGGTCGCGTACGTCTACCACGGGCGAGTCGCCGAACATATCGCTCAACGCGTAGTCGAGTACTTTTCGTGCGGCGTCGGTCGGTGTTGAAAGCTGGCCGTTGCGTTTGAGGTCATCGAATTTTTCCGCAGCGGGAAATGCTCGAGACCCGTGCCGCGAATCTCGGCTTGCATGTCCGTATCGACGACACCCGGTGCAACACTGGACACTCGCAACGCCCGGTTGTTATCCAGCGCGACTGCGCGGTCATGATGATCGAGCGCCGCCTTGGTCGCGCAATAGATGCTCCAGCCAGGGTACGGGTTACGCGCTGCACCGCTCGAGATATGTACGATCCGTCGATCAGAAGCCGCCGGGCTTGCTGCCGCCACTGCCGCTGACAACATCGACGGGGCTGCCACGTTCAGGCTCACCGCGCGCCTGATCGCGCTCACATCCTGCCATTCAATCCCGCCCACCGGCTGCAACATGCCGGCGTTGTTGATCAGCAGCACGGTATGCGCACCATCGATAAAAACCGGGCGAGCGTTTCCGTTCCAAGCCATCCGCCGAGCGCAGCGGGATTCGCGAGATCGAGTTCGACTTCCTGCAGCAGGGGCGAGGGGGGGTGTTGCTGCCTGAGCGTGACGCCCCGCGCGACACCCCGAGCATCGCAATGCCGCGTGACTGCATGAGGTTGGCGAGCGCCGCACCGAGGCCGCGTGTACGACCGCTGAGAATCGCCTTGATTGATAGTGTTCATGTAGATGCAACCTGAAGATGAATTGAGGCTATAAAGTTACCACGAGTTTCAGAAAGACTGCTAACGAGAAGATCGTTATGCGAAACGATTGAAAAAATGCATAAAACAAAAATCAATCCAATCAGAATGACAGTTGACGCAAATCAAGCAATAGCGTCGTAAAAGTGCTCCAACGCATATCGTTCAATTTCCAGTATCCGCTTTAGTGTCAAAAAACTGAATGGTGCAAGCCTTTATCACACATTTTCAGGCGGTGCTGTGATAATCGCGACTCTCCATGTATCGGACTCCTGTATTAATGAATCTCCCGCGTTGTTTTCCTCCTTGTTACCTGTCGGGCGTTGATGCAGCGAGCGTTTCACCTTATCGGGCATACCCATGACACCACATCCGTCCGGCACATCTCAGACGCGCTCGTTCACGACCGTTTTCCTGATCGAGATGTGGGAGCGTTTCGGCTATTACAGCATGGCTGCGTTGCTCGTGCTGTTCATGATCGACAAGCTCGGTTTCGCCGATTCCCACACGAACCTCACATGGAGCGCGTTCACCGCGCTCGTGTTCTCTGCGCCGGCAATCGGCGGCTGGATTGGCGACAAGGTGCTGGGTGCGCGCCGCACGATGATCTTCGGCGCATGTGTCCTGGCATCGGGTTATCTGATACTCTCCATCCTGTTCGATTCATTGGACTAACTGTATGCGGCGCTTGGCGTGATCGTGGTCGGCAACGGCCTCTTCAAGGCGAACGCGGCGAATCTCGTGCGACGCATTTACGAGGGCGACGACGCACGCCTCGACAGCGCGTTCACCATCTACTACATGTCGGTCAATATCGGCTCGACCATTATTTCAATGCTCGCAACGCCCTGGATCAAGGATCACTGGGGCTGGCACACAGCCTTTGCCGTATGTTTCGTGGGAATGGTGCTCGGGCTGGTCAACTTCATGCTGATGCGCAGGACGGTCAGGCGCATTGGTTCGGCTCCTGACGATGAACCCATGAACTGGGGGGCTACTTTGGTGCGGTCGTGGCGGGGGCCGTGGGCCTGGACCTTGCGACCGTATTCGTGCTGCAGAACGAGCGCGTGGCGGCAATCTGCGTGTACGGAGCGGGTCTCGTCGTACTTGCCATCTTCGGCTGGATGTTGCTGAAATGTGATCGAAGCGAACGTGCCGGCCTGCTTGCCGCGTTAATCCTTACGTTGCAGGTCATCTTGTTCTTCATCTTTTATCAGCAGATGTCCACATCATTGACCTTGTTCGCGCTGCGCAACGTAAATGCGTCATTCACGCGCTTCAACGTGACCTTGTTCTCATGGAGCTCGGCGCAATTCCAGGCGTTGAATCCGCTTTGGATCATGCTGCTGAATCCGTTTCTCTTGATCGCGTATACGAGGCTCGCGAATAGCGGCCACGATATTCCCATTGCGGTGAAGTACGCACTGGGTTTCATGGTGGTCTCGCTGGGGGGTTTTGTGTTCGCGTTCAGCGACAGTTATGCGGTTGATGGCCGCGTGTCTTCGTGGTTCATGGTCGGAGGCTACGGGCTATATTCGCTCGGCGAATTACTGGTATCCGGACTCGGCCTCGCGATGATCCCCACTACGTGCCTGCACGCATGAGCGGTTTCATGACGGGAGCGTATTACGTCGAGACGGGGGTGTCGCAATACCTGGGCAGTGTGGTCGCCAACTTCGCACGCATGCCGTCGAACGATCTTAGTTCGCTGCAATTCCTGCCGCTTTATACCAAGCTCTTTTTTGGGCTCGGCTGGCTCGCGGCAGGTGGGGCTGCAGTGGCAATGCAGTGGCAATCATCCTGCTGCCGTTGTTGAATCGCCTGTCACGAGAACATGGGCGTTGTGTGGACGCGGTACGGTCTGGCACTGATCCGTTCGCTCTGGCGAAGCCGGCATCGCTGCAATAACGTCAACGCACTCACACTCATTATCGATATTCTTCGATTCGGTTTGACCTGACATACACTTAGCGCTATAATCTTTCTCGCGGGGTGGAGCAGTCTGGCAGCTCGTCGGGCTCATAACCCGAAGGTCGTAGGTTCAAATCCTACCCCCGCAACCAGAGATTCAACGCATAAAGCCCGGTCTATCCGGGTTTTATGCGTTTACGGTCGCGAATAGCTCGAAGACGCTTTGATAAGTGGTCGTGCAGCGTGCATGGAAGCATCATGCATTCGTCGAGCGGACGCATGAATTTATGTGGTTGAATTCACCCAGCTGAATTTACGCAAGGCAAGCGCAAAAAGCCCACACGATATGAATCATGCAGGCTTTCGACTTCTGGATGTATGGGCGCAGTCGATACAGTTCGCTACACCTTGAATTGATCGGCTAATCGAGCCGCAAATCAACTGCCGGGCTAGGGTGCAAGGGCCGGTACCGAGATCAATAGAATTTCTTGGGCAACTGTGCGCGACGGATCTGCTTGCGCAGGCGAGCAACAGCAGCAGCTTTCTTGCGCTTGCGCTCGGTGGTCGGCTTTTCATAAGCCATACGCGATTTCAGTTCCTGAATCAGGCCGGTACGTTCGACGGTGCGGCGGAAGCGGCGCATGGCGACGTCGAAAGGCTCATTCTCTTTCAACAATACTTTAGTCATTGATATCTCAGTTGGTCTGGCCCTGCCAGAAAATTGGGCAAAACGTAATTGTACACTTTTTGGAGCCTTAATTACAGGCTGGTGAACAATGGGACCAATGGGACGCACTTCGCCACTCAATCAAGAATGCCATCTTTGATAAAAGAATCCCGGATTACCCGGGTGGCGGCTTACGGTTATCGGCCGTTTGCGCAAAGGCGCACCGAGCCCAATTCGAAACCTCAAAAGCCCTGGCCGCGACCAGGTTTTGTAGCGGCAGAATCCGGAATTTCCAGAAAATCCACTTGATCGACGATCAAGTCGGACGTGGGCAGTGCCACGCACGACAGAATCCAGCCGTCGGCTTTTTCGTCCGCACTCAGACCCGGCCAGTCGATCCGATACTGCACGGTGCCATCGACCAGGCGGCACAGGCACGCGCGGCACGTGCCGTTGCGGCACGAACTCGACAAGTGTAGCCGGTCAAGCGCGGCGGCTTCGAGGATCGTAGTCTGCCCGGTTGACGCGAAGCTTCGCTCCGAGGGCAGCAGCGTGATCGTGAAAGAGCGTGGACGGTCAGCGGTGCTCACTGATGCTTACAGCGCTTGGGTAATGGCCGCGCGGCTGTGGGTCAGGTCGCGGATAACGTCGGCAGCCTGATCGCGCACGGCAAGCGGCATCCGGATCGACAGGCGGACGATCATGCCGTAGCCGGGTTCATCGAGTGCATGGCCTTCCTGTTCAACCCAGCGCCGCACCCGCGCTTCGTCGGCGTAATCCACTTCCACTTGCAACAGGCCGAGCGCCACGCGTTCGATGAGTTCGGCCTGTTGCATCGCGGTTGCAATGGCGTCGGTATAAGCGCGCACCAGACCGCCTGCGCCGAGCTTGATACCGCTGTAGTAGCGCACGACGGAGCCAGCACGCCATCCACTTCATGGTGGCGCAGCATCTCCAGGATCGGCCGGCTGTGCCGGAAGGCTCGCCATCGTCCGAAATGCCGGATTCGCCGCCCGCCGCAGCGCCCAGCAGACATGCGTGGCGCCGGGGTGCAGGGCGCGCAGCGTATCGAGTTCGAGCATTGCAGCGGCGTGATCGGCGACAGGTATCGCCAGCACGATAAAACGGCTTTTGCGAATGTCGATTTCGGCACTGATGGCGGCGGCAAGGGTGTAAGTGGGCAACTAAAGCTCAGGCTGTAAGAGAGGCGACCGGAAGGTCATGATGCAATGGTATGGCGAAAGGACGCTGCGGCCGCGAACTATCCCGGGATAAACCACGAGCGCCTGATAGCGTGCCTCATTTCTGCGAAATCAACGCCTCGTCTTCGCCGAGTGACCGTTGCATGAGCACCGTGTCTACCCATTGGCCGTGTTTGTAGCCCACCTTGCGCAGTACGCCAACATGCTCGAATCCAAGGCGTGCATGCAGCGTGATCGACCCGGCGTTTCTGCTTTTGCCAATCACCGCCATGAGTTTGCGCCACGGCCCCACGTCGCAACGTTCGATCAGCGCCGTCAGCAGCGCGAGACCGAGACCGCGCCCACCGAAGCCATCGGCTACACCGAATCCTTGATCGTTTGCCTATACGCCGACCTCGGCCGATACGTGATCGCATACGTGTAACCCAACCCCCACCACCACGCTATCCATTTCAGCCACGAGGTAAGGCAGGCCCGCACCGGTGATTGAAGCGTGTCGACGACGCATTTCGTCGGCGTCCGGCAGCGTTTCCTCGAAGGTCGCCAGCGCATGCAGCACGTAGTGGGCGTAAATGCTTGTGATCGTATCGAAATCGGCGGCTTCCGCGTCGCGGATTGTGAGAGCGCTGGCTTCGTGCAATGCCATTGAGTGCCCCCATGGTTTTGGCGTTGATCGGATGATGAGAAAAGTCATCATCAGGAGGTTCGATTTTCTCACGAGTATCGGACTCGTCAGCCATTTGCCAGACGTCTGCGCACTCGTGCGGGAAAAGCATCGAGCCGGCGTGCGCCAGCCCACCAAAGCAGCCAATCCTAGGCCGCGAAGCATTGGAGCCCGGTGCGCCCCGCCGCTAAACTGGGCCGTTTGCCGGGACGACGCCAGAACGATCTGGAACTAGCCCCGGCCCCAGGCAAGGCAAGATGTAAAACAGGGATACGGTTGTCAGCCATGTGGACACGATTGACGGCACGAACAACCGGACCACGAACTAACGGCGCGAGCAACCCAGCCTTGACGAAACCGCACACGACACAGCAGATGTCATCAGGTGCCTCATTAAATATTATGCAGCGCGTATCCGGCGCAAAGGCGTCGCGAAATGGAATGCGCACGATGATCACGTTCAGACACAGCGGGCGCGTAGCGTTTCTGGCGGGCATCGCTTTGCTGCCGGTGGGTGTTGTGCGTCCTGTTTGCGCCGGGCGTGGATGAACGTGTCGCCGCAGCCCGGGAAGCCGCTGTGATCGAGAGCTATGTCGTGCGTATGGTCGATACTGGTGCAATCCGCTTGATCGGCAACACGTCGGTGGTCGCACCGTCCAGGCCATTTGTCCAGTTTCCGGTACCCGGATTCGCCGCCATGGCGATGCTCCCGAACCCCAACACGGCCCGTCGTGGCTACGAATCAGCAAAGGCGGCAAGCGCGGCAAACGTCGTAAACACATCGGATGCGACCTTCGGCAAACGCCTGCGCGCGTTGCCCTAGACCTGGCTGCTGGCAGGCGTCGCGGGCGGCCTGACGCTCTCCGCGTGGCTGGGCCGATGGTGCGCCGTCTCTCGCCGGTCGGGCAGCGACGCCGTGCGCAGGCATCAGTTCATCGTCGCGTATCGGCCGATTGTCGACCTCGCCACGCGCTGCTGTATTGGCGCTGAAGCGCTCGTGCGCTGGAAGCACCAGAACCGGATCGTGTGCCCCGATCACTTCATCCCGCTTGCGGAACATCGCGGCCTGATCCAGGCCATCACGGACCAGGTATTCGACACCGTCCTGCTCGAACTCGGCGATTTCCTGCAGCGGTACAGCGAGCTCTACGTGTCGATCAACCTGAACGCGCCGGATCTGACTTCGCGGCGGTTCCTGGAGCAGCTGACTCCGGCGCTTGCGGCCGCGAACATCGCGCCGCAGCAGATCCGGATCGAGGCGACCGAGCGCTGTTTTCTCGACGCCGACGCCGCCAAGGAAGTGATCCAGGCGTTCCGCGATGCGGGCCATCCGGTGTATATCGACGACTTCGGGACAGGTTATTCGAGCCTTTCGCACCTGCAGAATTTCCAGGTGGACGCGTTGAAGATCGACAAGTCTTTCGTCGATACCGTTGGCCAGGACGCGGCGTCCAGCAACGTGGCGTCGCACATTATCGACATGGCGCTGACGCTGCAAGTCCAGGTGGTGGCAGAAGGGATCGAGCGGGAGGAGCAGGCGTTTTACCTGCGCATGCGCGGCGCCCAATTCGGGCAAGGCTGGCTCTTTTCGCGCCACTGAGAGCGCCGGATTTTTTCGCTATGTAGGGCGTGGTCACGCGACGGTGTAAGCTTGGCTCATTTTCTACTCGGGGCAATGACCATGACCACCAGGATGACCGATCCGGCCGCGACCACGTTTCTCAAGGACGTGCGCCATCCGCTGCTGGCGCTGCACCGTAGCATTCTCGACGAATTGCGCACCTGTCACGAAGCCGAATTCGGCGCGGTGTCGCCGGAAGAGTTCCTGCAGATCGTGATCAACGGCAGCGCTTATAAATGGCTTGGCCCGCTGTCCACGCTGATCGCAGCGCTCGACGACGTACTCGACTCCATCGACGATAAAGACGCCACGCCCGACGTCCGCATCGACATGGCGCACGCAGTCACGGCCATGTTTGGCGCGAAGGGTCGCAACGCCGCTTTTGACGCCCAATTCCTGCCGATGCTGCAAACCAGTCCCGAGGTTGCAATAGCCAATGGCCGCGTGGCGCAGCAAGTGCGGGCCGTGATGCTCGCGCGCCCATGCCCGCCGCAAAGGACTGAGCATTGACCGTTGGCTCGCCGGCAAGCCGAGGGCGTTTGTCCCTATGCCTGGCCGCCGGCAGCTTTCGGTAGAATCCGCAACCATGATTGATAGAGGGCCGGATTTTAGACCGGTCAGACCCACTTTCTGGGGAGAATGCGTTGGACTCATCCGCACAAAATGCTGCATCGGCCGCTGCGCAAAACGCCACGGTCAAGCTCGTTGCCCGCGATATCCACAAGCGTTTCGGCGAGAACGAGGTGCTCAAGGGCGTCTTGCTCGCAGCCAACGCCGGCGATGTGATCAGCATCATCGGGTCAAGCGGCTCGGGCATATCGGCAATGGCTACACCAACGAGCCCGTGCTGCGGCTTGTAACTCGCCTGACCAACCTGACCTTCGCCGACCGCGCGTTCTTCGCGAATTCCGGCGCCGCAGCGAACGAAGCCGCGCTGAAACTCGCGCGCCGTTACGCTATCGACAACACCGGTCCGCAGAAAGTCAAAATCATTTCGTTCACGCAGTCGTTCCACGGCCGGACGCTGTTCACCGTCAGCGTGGGCGGCCAGCCGAAATATGCCGAAGGTTTCGGCCCGACGCTGCAAGGCATCACGCATCTTCCCTATAACGACCTGGCCGCCGCCCGTGCAGCAATCGGTCCGCAAACCTGCGCAGTGATTGTCGAGCCGGTGCAGGGCGAAGGCGGCGTGTTGCCTGCCGATCCCGCGTTCCTCCAGGGTCTGCGTGAAGCCTGCGACCAGCACGGCGTACTGCTGATTTTTGACGAGGTACAAACGGGCGTGGGTCGCACAGGCTCGTTCTACGCGTACATGGGCTACGGCGTGACGCCGGACATCCTCACGACCGCGAAGGCACTTGGCAACGGCTTCCTGATCGGTGCGATGTTGACCACGGACAAGATCGCCGCGCATTTCAAGGTCGGCGTGCACGGAACGACATACGGCGGCAATCCGCTGGGCGCAGCTATTGCGGACAAGGTGGTTGAATTGATCAGCGACCCTGCCGTGCTCGAAGGCGTGCAGCAACGTAGCGTTGCGATCAAGGCACATCTGAAGCGCATCGATGAGCGTTTCTCCGTGTTCAAGGAGATTTGCGGCAAGGGTCTCCTTCCTGATCGGCGCCGAACTCGCCGATGCCTATAAGAGGACCGCGCGAAGGACGTGCTCAACGCCGCCGCAAAACACGGCGTGATCATGCTGATCGCGGGGCCGAACGTGCTGCGTTTCGCGCCGTCCCTGATCATGCCGATGGCCGATCTCGACGAAGGTTTTGCGCGCATCGAAAAGGCTATCGCCGACATGGCGCATTGAACGTGCGCACTTCGGCATCTTCTCTAAACCAACGGAACCGCCGATTTTAATCGTCCGCCCCGCAAGACTCGCCGATCTCGACGCGCTCGAACGGATAGTGCACGCCGCGCATCCGGTGCTGCATTCGCTGTCGCGTGACCGTCATGTGCTGGAAACGTGCGTTGCGCTCTCCGAAGACTCGTTTCGCGCGAAAGTCGAGTTTGCCGGCGAGGAGTTTTATCTGTTTGTGTTCGAGGAAACGGCGACGGGCGAGCTGCTTGGCACGTCGAGTATCTTCGCGTCGGCGGGATATTCCGAGCCGATCTACGCGTTCCGTAACGACGCGCTGATCCACGCATCGCGTGAACTCAAGGTGAACCGCAAGATCCACGTGCTCACCATGTCGCATAAACTCACGGGCAAGAGCCGCCTGACGGGTTTCTATATTGACCCATCAGTGCGCGAAGCCACGCACGCCGCCGCCGCGCATCTGCTTTCGCGTGCCCGCATGATGTACGTGGCCGCGAACCGCAAGCGTTTCGCCGACGACATCTTCTCGCTGATGCTCAGCGTCACCGACGAAGCGGGTGTATCGCCGTTCTGGGAAGCGGTCTGGCGCAAGTTCTTCGGCCGCGACTTTGAGCAGGTCGAGCTGGAATCGGGCGGCCGGAGCCGTACGTTTATTGCAGAGGTGATGCCGAGTTATCCGCTGTACGTGCCGCTGTTGCCGCCCGAAGCGCAAAGAATGTTAGGGGGAGCCGGACGACGATGTGTTGCTCGCGTATGACATCCATCTATCTTGAAGAAGGTTTCGAGCCGGATCGTTTCGTCGATATCTTCGATGCCGGGCCGGTTCTGACCGTCGCGGTGGACCGCAGTGCGTCCGTGCTGGCGAACGAAGTTCGCGCCGTGCGGACGGCGCAGGATGACACAGGCGCGTCGGGTACGCCGTACCTGATTGCAGCTGGCGGCGCGCACGCGTTTCGATGCGTCTTGGTTAACCTGCCTTCCTCGCGTGCGACTGGTGCGCCGCTGTCCGCGGAACTGTGCAAGGTTTTAAGCGTGAAAGATTCCGATACGGTGCGTTGTATGCCGCTTCATCAGGCTTCGAGAGAATTGCAATGATCGTTGTCCGCGGCGTGCAGCCTGGAGATGTCGACGCGCTTGCCGATGAAGCCGAGCTCTACGAAGCGGGATACCTGTTCGTGATGGAAAACACCGCGACGGGTGATATTGCCGGTGTGTGCGGTATTGAAACTGAAGTCGGGCTTGAGCAGCCTTTTTATAACTATCGGGTATCGACAGTCGTGCATGCCAGCCGGGATCTCGGCGTGTGGACCAAGATGTCGCTGCTCAACATCTCGCACTATCTGACCGGTTACGCGGAAGTCTACTCGCTGTTCCTGAGCCCGCGATATCGCACAGCAGGCGTGGGCGGTTTGCTGTCACGTTCGCGCTGCATGTTTATCGCGCAATTCCGCGAGCGTTTCCCGGAACGCCTGTGCGCTGAACTGCGTGGCCACTTTGATGAAAGCGGCGCGTCGCTATTCTGGCAGGCAGTGGGATCGTACTTTTACCAGATCGATTTCAATGCCACCGACTATCTCAGCTCGCACGGCAAGAAGTCGTTCCTCGCCGAGTTGATGCCGCGGTATCTGGCCTATCTCGCGATGCTGCCGGAAGACGTGCAAGCGGCGGTCGGGTTGACGCATCGCGACACCATGCCCGCGCGCAAGATGCTCGAAACGGAAGGGCTGCGCTACGAAAATCACGTCGATATCTTCGATGCCGGTCCAGTCCTCGAATGTCACATAACTGACCTGTGTACGGTGCGCGTTGGTGGGCGTGCCGAGCACGGCGAGGCTCGTAGCCTGGTATCGAATACATCGCTCGACGACTTCCGCTGTGGTGCGACCTTCGGTATGCCCGAAGACGGCTTCTTCCTGCTGACACCGGAAGAAGCCGCGGCGTAGCGCGTACAAGCCGGCGATACGGTGCGTGTGCTCGCGTCGCAACCACGCGCCAAGAACGCAAGTTAAGGATAACGAACATGACGAAGACTTCGACTCAATTGTTTATCGACGGAACGTGGAGTGAGGGCACGGGCGCACCGTTCGCATCGCGCAATCCGGGCAACGACAACGTGGTATGGGAAGGGGCGAGCGCAGCGGCTCAGGACGTTGACCAGGCCGTGCTGTCAGCGCGACGCGCGTTCGCTTCGTGGTCCGCGTTGACGCTGGACGAACGCATTGCGATCACGCGGCGTTTCGCGGCGCTGCTGACCGAGCACAAGGAAACGCTGGCTCACACCATCGGTCTCGAGACCGGTAAGCCGTTGTGGGAAGCGCGGACCGAAGTCGCGACGATGGCCGCCAAAGTCGATATCTCCGTCAAGTCATACCACGAACGCACCGGCGAGAAGCGCCAGGAAATGGCCGATGGCATAGCAGTAATTCGGCATCATCCGCATGGCGTCGTGGCTGTGTTCGGGCCGTATAACTTCCCCGGACATTTGCCGAACGGGCATATCGTTTCGGCGTTGATCGCGGGTAATACGGTTGTGTTCAAGCCATCTGAATTCGCGCCGGCTGTGGCTGCGTTGACGGTGGATTTGTGGGCACAGGCCGGCTTGCCTGCCGGTGTGTTGAATCTTGTGCACGGTGAGAAGGACACCGGCATTGCGCTGGCGAATCATCGGCAGATCGACGGTTTGTTCTTTACCGGCAGCTCGGATACCGGCACGTTGCTCCATCGGCAATTCGGCGGCCGTCCGGAGATCGTGCTCGCGCTGGAAATGGGCGGCAACAATCCGATTGTCGTGGCCGAGGTCGAGGATATTAATGCCGCCGTGCATTACACGATCCAGTCGGCGTATTTGTCGGCAGGGCAGCGCTGCACGTGCGCGCGCCGGTTGTTCGTTCCGGATAACGCATTCGGCGAACAGTTCACCACGCGCTTGATCGACGTGACCTCGAAGATAAAAACCGGCGCCTTCGATGCCGACCCGCAACCGTTCATGGGCGCCGTGATCTCGGCACGCGCAACCGCGAAGCTCGTGCAGGCGCAGACGGAGTTGATCGAAGCAGGCGGCAAGCCCTTGCTTCAAATGACACAACGTTCGACACAGCTTGGTTTCGTTACGCCAGCGATCATCGACGTGACGAATGCACGCAACGTCCCCGACGAAGAACACTTCGGTCCGATGCTGCAACTCACGCGCTACAGCAGCTTCGATCAGGCGATAGGGTGTGCCAACGACACCGCGTTTGGTTTGTCGGCGGATTTGCTGGCCGACGACGAAGCCGCGTGGACCCATTTCCAGCACACCATTCGTGCCGGCATTGTGAACTGGAACCGGCCGACGAACGGCGCGTCATCTGCGGTGCCGTTCGGTGGTATCGGATGCTCGGACAACCAGCGGCCGAGCGCATTTTACGCAGCGGATTATTGCTCGTATCCTATGGCATCGGTCGAAAGCACCCAGTTGCACATGCCCGCGAGCGTCTCGCCCGGCCTTCAGTTCTGAGGAACCACGATGCAAGCATTCGAAGCGAACTTCGACGGGCTGATCGGCCCGACGCATAACCAGGCGGGGCTGTCGTTCGGCAATGTCGCGTCGTGCAACAACGAGAAATCGACCGCCAATCCGAAAGCCGCAGCGAAGCAGGGCCTGTGCAAGATGAAGCAGTTGGCCGACCTTGAATTTCACCAGGGCGTGCTGCCGCCGCTCGAACGGCCGTCGCTCAAGTTGCTGCGTAGCCGCCTTGGTTTCACCGGCGATGACGCTACAGTAATCGAACGCGCTGCGCGAGAAGCGCCGGAATTGCTGGCTGCTGCGAGTTCCTCTTCGGCGATGTGGACTGCGAACGCAGCGACGGTGAGCCCATCGGCGGATACCAACGATAGCCGCGTGCATTTCACGCCGGCCAATCTAAGCACGAAATTGCATCGTGTGATCGAGCATGAAGAAAAACGCGCCGTTCGCTCTCGGCCATTTTCTCCGACGAGAAGCATTTCAGAATTCATCACGCGCTGCCGGGCACGCCCGCACTGGGCGATGAAGGCGCGGCCAATCCGCGTTTTTGCAACGAGTACGGCGAGAAGGGTGTGGAGTTTTTCATCTATGGACGCAGCGAATACAGTCAGGGTTCGGCTGAACCGAAGCGCTTTCCAGCACGTCAGACGCTGGAAGCAAGCCGCGCGGTTGTACGTCCTCGTGGTCTTCCCGACGATGCCACTGTCTTCGCGCAACAGCTTCCTGATGTGATCGATGCGGGTGTGTTTCATAACGACGTGATTGCCGTGGGCAACCGCAACACGCTGTTTTGCCACCAACGCGCGTTCCTGGATCAGGCCAGCGTGTACGACCCAGCTTCGCGCGAAACTTGAAACACATGGCGGCGCGTTCACCGTTATCGAAGTGCCGGAAGACGAAGTCAGCGTGGCCGATGCCGTATCGTCGTATCTGTTCAACAGCCAGTTGCTGACACGGACGGCCGGCAAGTGCTGGTCGTGCCGCAGGAGTGCCGGGAAAACGAACATGTCGCCAAGTACCTCGATTCGTTGCAGGCACGCTCCATGTCCATTGACAACGTCCTCGTTTTCGATCTTCGCGAAAGCATGAAGAACGGTGGCGGTCCCGCTTGCCTGCGCCTGCGCATGGTGTTGAACGGGTGTTGAACGATGCGGAGCGCGTCCCCGTGAATCCGGGCGTGTGGATGAACGACACGTTGTTCGCGCAACTCGATGCCTGGATCGACACGCACTATCGCGACCGCATTGCACCCGGTGATCTCGCCGACCTGAAACTGCTTGATGAATCACATGCGGCGCTTGATGCGTTGACCGGCATTCTCAAACTGGGCGCTATCTATGACTTCCAGCGTTGAGCCGGCCATGTTCGCGAACTTTCTCGACTTCGTACTCGATGGAAAAAAACCGCGCTGACGGAAGGCCGATTGCCGATTGCCGAGTAGCGTGAAGTGGACGTGGCTCGGCGATGGCATCGTTCGCTTCGAACCCGAAGGTGCGGTGCTGCAAAGCGTGGTGACATCGGCTGGGATTCAGGGCGATGAAACCGCGCTGATCGAAATGCTGTCGATGCTCGTCGCGGATATCGCGAGCGGCAAGGCGGTGTTGAAGAGCCGCACTGGTTATTTTTGGCAACATCGACGCGATGCATGCGGCCTGCCGTTATCGCAACGACGATCTCAACCGGCTGTTCAACGGCCGCTATCTTCAACTCGCGGCGAGTCATGAATCGCCGTGTGCGGCGGAACTGGAGAACGTGACGCGGGCTTTTTTTGCCGATGCCGACTCAACTCACGCGAAGTGGCACATCGACATGCACACGGCCATCCGCCCGTCAGTGTTCGAGCAGTTTGCGTTGCTGCACAAGGATAAGTCGAACACGTTGACGCATTTCACAGCGGAGCAATCAGGCGCGCTCGCGTGCACGCTGGAGCTTGGCAAGGTGCGCGCATTCGGGCACAATTATCTGTCTCGCTTCGTGGCGTCCGACGCTGCATTGCGGCGGCCGATCACGGGGCTTGCACCAGCCACGCCGAACAATACGCTGAAGGTATTCACGGTCGTCGGACAAATCGATAAACAGAGCGAGCAGTTCAAGCTCCGCATAGCCGGTGATATCGCGAACTTCACGCCGTTTGCGCGCGGCACCGTGCTCGCCGAGGATGGCGATTACAAGTATGAAGTGCTGCGGGACGAGGAGCGCATCGTGTTTCCGAATCCGACGGTGAAGCCGGGCTTGAGAGCAGGGCTCATGGTCATCGATACGACTGAGGAAACGTTCGACTCGCTATAAATTACCTGGTTTGCCGGTAGGCTCCACGACCACCGTGCACGTCGTCCCCGCGGCCAGGAAGACATCTGCCGGAACCTCGTCGATACGAATCCGTACCGGTACGCGCTGCGCGAGCCGGACACAGTTGAACGTGGGGTTCACATCGGCGAGCAGAGTTCGCGGCTTTGCGGATTATCGCGGTCATAGATACCGCGCGAAATACTCTGCACATGGCCCTTCAACACGCCACCGCTCATCAGCCGCATCTCCGCCTTGTCGCCAATACGCACACGCGGCAGCTTCGTTTCCTCGAAATATCCGTAAACCTAGAATGAGTGACTATCGACAATAGCGAGCTTTGCTGAGCCCGTCGTCGCGTAGTTACCGCGATGTACGTTCAGGTTCGTCACGTAGCCGTCCACCGGCGCAAACACCTTGGTGCGCGCCAGGTTGAGTTCGGCGGCGCATCGAGCGCTGCCTGCGTCTGCTGCAAGTTCGCGGCGGCGCCGGATGCGGCCTGGCTCGCGTTATCGCGCGATTCCTTCGACACCACCTCGTTGTCCAGATCTGCCCGGCGCGCGTCGTCGCGACGCATGCGCAAATCCGCCTGGCGTGCGGCAACGGTGGCCTGCGCCTGTTCGACGGCAATCTTGTAATGCGATGGATCGATCTCTATCAGCAGATCGCCTTTGTGCACGAACTGGTTATCGGCGACCAGCATGGTTACGACCGCGCCCGAGACGTCGGCGCGCACGCGGCCGTCGCGGGTCCACGGCTGGTCCATGTAATGCACCCACAACACGCGCCCGATCAAGATGGCCGCGCAGAAAATGAGCGCGGTCGTGAAGATGCCGAAAATTTTCCTGATGATCAGGATGCGGTTTTAGTCCTTGAACAATATTCAGCGATGGTTCGGCTATAAGTCAGCGATACACCGCAAGCCTGAGCAGGCCGCAGCTACACACGAACAGACACGCGCGAAAGAGCGACGGATGCCACACCACGCGATACAAACCCGTCAGCTGCCAGCAGCCGGTCGATGAACCAGGTCAGCAAGCCGCCCGCGATAAACAGCAGCAGGATTGTCGGTATGTAGGCGTCGAGAATGGCGATATCACGCGGCATGGGGCGCTCTTTCGGGCGGGAGTTCAGATGGCCTAACGGCGATTGCGGATCGAGCAACGCCGTACGAATAAAATGCAGATGACTCGACATGCGTTGCAGGCGATGGCGTTCTTCGCAACGCTCGCGCACGGTATCGAGCTGTGCCCGCAGGTCGTCGATAGCCAGCGTGGTCGCCGACAACGCCGCATCGAAACGTCGAGGGGTGGGGCGATCAAAGAGGCGCGCTACGTGATGCAGCGCCTGCATGATGGACGCTCGCGCCGTTGTGGCTGTGTCCGTGCGAGTCAACTCGGTACGGAGATCAATCACCGCGTGACCCACTTCAAGCACCGCGAACAGCCTAGCGCAATGCTTCGCGTTGCAGATCCTTCCAACCGGCCGCGAGCACGTCGATCTGCGAAAGCAGGTCGCGTGTACCGCGTTCAAAACGCATGGCGAGCCGGGTCAGGCTGGCTGCCCTTGCTTGCCGTTACCTTGGCCGCAGTTCACGCATCAGCAGACGGCGCAGCCAAGGCGCGTTGGTAGGCAGCAGCACCAAAGGCCATGGAACATACAAGCATGGAAAGGACGAGCGCAATGGCGTCGTTGATAAAGCCTGACGGGTCGTACTGAATGACGTTGTCGGGGCCGGCGAGGAAGCAGAAGAAGATGCAGTAACCAACACCAACGCCCATCATGCCGGGCCGTGTGCTGATGGCGCCAAGTATCAGGAACGGCAGGAGCGCAGCCGACAGCAGCACAAAGCCATCGATACGGGGATACAGCGCAAACACCACGATCATGCCCACGACGGTCGCGAGCGCGGTGCCTGCCGCCATCTGGAAGGCCATTTGCGTAGGACGCAGCGATGGCGACGCAAGAGCAATCACCGCTGCCGCGTCGAGCACGGCCGTGCCGCCGCTCGGCCATGCCGACATGATCCAGAAGCCGCTCAGGATCAGGATCACGATGAACGCGCGCAGGCCGGAAACGCCGGGCCAGCAGGCTGGTCTTCGGGACCATAACGCGTGATGCGGCGCTCGCGTTCATGCGAGGGCGCCGCCAGCGACGCATAGGTCAGCGTGTAGGCATGCAGGTCGTCCACGAAGCGATACAGCAGTTCGGCAGCGGTATCGAATTCGAGCAGGTCGATTGCCGGATCGAGCACGCGTCGCATTGCGCGGCGGCGTGGGTGGCATCGGCGGTTTTCTCCACCGGCGCCCTTGCTGCGCTCAGCAAGGGCGCGACTTCGCGGAAATACGGTTCCAGCGCATTAACCGTCGTGACTACGCTGTTGACGCGCAGCCGGTTCATCAACTGGTGCAGCGCGAAAGCGCGTGGATACACTCATAAACTCGCCGTTCAGCCGTGCGACCCGGCCGCTGCGTATGCGCGTGTCGGGATCTTCGAACACGGCCACGCTGCGCGCAGCCTCGAGCCCGACGACATCCGCGATGAACGCCGCGTCGATGCGCTCGATCTGCGAGCATTTGATACCCCCACCGAACGAGTTTGACACATAATCCACGAACGCGGTGAAACGCCGCCGCACAGTGGTCTGGACTTGTGCGCCGGCATGGCGAGGAAACACGAGCGCACCGACCGCACAATAACATAGGATACCTAACGATACATCGGCTACGCGTGTCATAGCAGATAGAAAGGCGGCATCCGCATGCTGCGCGGCTGGTATTCCAATGAGCGCGGCCGTATAACCCGACAACACGAAACCGTACGAACAGAAGTTGCGGTTACGCGCCGCGCCAGCCGTACAGATGCCGACCCAGAGCGCTGTCGCCGACAAGAACAGAACCGGTTGTTGCGAGAACATACTGATCAGCGCGAGCATCCCTACAAGGCCGACGAACGTCCCGCAGAAACGGTAAAAGCTTTTTGCCAGCACCATGCCGCTTTGCGGCTGCATCACGATAAACACCGTCGTCATCGCGGTGCGGGGTTGCGGCAGGTCGAAACGCATCGCGATCCACAGTGCGAGGAACGTCGCCAGCGTCGTCTTGAAGATGTGGATCCACGCGAGGTCGTCGGTGAGCGCCCAGTCCGCGAGCAGCGGATGAGGACGGTTCAGCGTGGAGGAGGGCGTCGACATGCTCTTAGTCGCTCCGGTCGCCGGTCGACGCATCTTTGTGCTCCGCAAACGGACCGATATGTTTCGCAGGTTTCATCTGCGTGTCCGCAGGGCTGTCGGTGGAACTGTCGATCCCGCCAAGCGCCGCCGAGAACGTCGCATACACCGCGAGCCGTTCAGCACGAACCCGTGCCTCGCCGTCCTGTGCGCGCAGCAATTGCGTCTGCGTGACCAGCACGTTCAGGTAAGCGGTCAAGCCGCGCTTATACCCCTCGTCAGCCAGCCGATAACTCTTCTGCGCAGCCGCGACCGAAAGGCCGGACGCGTCGAGCTAGCGATCGAGGGACTGGAGCCGCACGACCTGATCGGCGACATCGCGCAACGCCGCAACGAGCGTTGCGTTGTAGTGATCGATGGCTTGGTCGTATTGCGCCGACGCCGCCCCAAGTTGCGAGCGAAGCCGGTCGCCTTCGAAAATGGGCAGCGTCAGCGCAGGTCCTGCGGTCCAGCCGCTGCCGTTGCCGGTAAGGAACGTTAGCAGCGCGCTACCCGCGGACATTTGCGTAAGCGACGCCATCAGATTGATGTTCGGATAAAACTGTGCCTTGGCGATACGATATATACTGCCACCCGCTTGAGCCGCAACCGTCCAGCGTGCCGCTACCACGTCCGGACGACGCCCAATTAGTTCAGCGGGCAAGGCCGACAGCAAGCCGAGCGGCGTTGCCAGCGACCGTACGGAACGCGTGATCGAATCACCCGCACCCGGCCCTGCGCTGGCAAGCACCGCAAGCTGGTTGCGGGACAGCGCGATGGCTTCCTCGTAGGTCTCCACCTGACGCTCGTAGTCCGGTAACGACGCCTCGCGCGACTTCAAGCTGCGTGCCGATCCCGCCTTGCAGCCGCCGAGGCGCGCGCCGCGATTTTCTGCTGCTGGTCGAGCGTAGATTGAGCGATGTCGCGCAACGCAAATGCCTGCGATAAACCAATGTACGCGCGCACCACGTTCGCTTCGAGCTCGAGTTGCGCGGCACAGGCGTGAGTGGCATCCAGCGCGCGTTCCGCCGCGTTGCCGTCGCGGCCCCAGAGGTCGAGGTTGTACGAAAGTTGGAGCGCGCCGGTGTTGTCCCAGGTGTTGACGTTGTTGAACGTGCCGGGCGGGGCCGTAATAGCCGTTTTCCGGCCACTGCTGGCGATTGATCGCCAGCGATCCATCGACTTGAGGCGCGAGGGCAGCTTGCGCCACCCCCGCCATCGAACGGGCTTCGCGTACACGCGCTGCGGCCAGCGCCAGCGTCGGATTCCCGGCCTGCGCACGCGCGACCCACGCATCGAGCTGCGGATCGTTGTAGGCACGCCACCATGTCGACGCCGGCCAAGCGGCGTCGGCGTTAGCCCCGCGCAGCGTCGCGCCGGCATCGAGCGAAAACGCGTCCTTGAGAGTATCTTCGGGACCGACGTTTTTAGTGCTCGCGCAGCCCGCTATTGTTAATATAAATGTAAGAACCGTCGGAATGATGGTCTTTCTGATCGTGCGAACCAGCAAAATTATTTCTCAAATTGGATTGAGACACAGACCAGAATTATATTTTTGCCCTGATTGGCGAGTAACTGGTAAAAATGCAAAGCATTGTTACAGGTTATGAGGTAATTACCATTGCCCATAACGAAACAATGCGGCATCACTTGAACGAGACTCAAGGCTCATGGATATGCTTCAAAATATGCGCGTGTTTTCGCGGGTTGTTGAAGCCGGTAGCTTCACCGCCGCGGCTCAGCACCTGAACACGACCACGGCCTATGCATCGCGCGCCGTCTCCGATCTCGAAGCACATTTGCGCACCCGCTTGCTCAACCGGACCACGCGCCGGATCGCGCTGACCGAGGCGAGCGAGCGTTATCTACAGCGTTGCGAGCAAATCCTGGCTTATGTGGATCAGGCGGAAGCCGAAGCGGGTGACGCTCACGCGCGCCCGTCCGGCAAGCTCAAGATGCACACCATGGCGGGTATCGGCCAGCATTACATCGTGCCGATGATTTCGAGCTACCAGAAGCTGCATCCGTCGGTGCAGATCGACCTGACGTTTGCGCAGCGTGTGCCGGACCTGCTGGATGAAGGTTTTGACGTGTCCATTGTGCTCACCGAATTGCCCGATTCAGGGCTGGTTTCCCAGCGCCTGGGAACCGCATTCAGCATTGCCTGGCCTGCGCGTCGCCTGCTTATATTCAGGAGCACAGCGTGCCTCATGTCTTGTCAGATCTGGTGCGGCATACGTGCGTGCTTGCAACTCCATTACGCCCGCGTTTCCTCCGAACAAATGGACCTTTGACGGCCCGAACGGGCAGGAAACCATCACGCTTGGACCGGCGACCTTCACGGTGAATGTGGCTGAGGCCGTGGCCGTGGCAATCAGCGAAGGCATGGGCGTTGAGGGTATTGCCCACGTCGTCAGCGTTGCCTGCATTGCGCGCAGAGACCTTGGTGCGCGTTTTGCCGCAGTACACCATGCAGATGATCACTGTGTTTGCGCTGTATCCGTCGCGTCAGTACCTGGATGCAAAAATCCGGACATGGGTGGAGTATTTGCGCGCTGAGTTGCCTGCCGCACTCGCACCGATGAAAAATCACTGCAGGAATTTGTGGCGTCGTAAGCTTATGAGCAGGAGAATGGGGATAAGCTGATAGTGGTGTTTGTCATTTGCCGCGATGCAACACTTGCTTACAGTTATTTCGACCGCATCTTGATAGCTTGTAGTTTGTCCTTTAGCTTCACCGGTTCACTTTTACCGATTTGACAATATCCGAGGAAGTTATGAATACGCCGCTGATGATCGCCATCTAGTACTGCTGGCTCTGATCGCCGTGCCCGCCACCCGCGAACTGCTGCGTACTGCCCGCGAGAATACAAAGCGCACCCCTGATCCCGATCCGTATCGATGAGCGTAAAAACCGTCAATCGCGCGATTCGTCGGATCGTTGAGGAAAAAAGACCGATTTATCGGTCTTTTTGTTTTTTGCAATTGGCACAGTGAATTTTAACCCTGCGCCGGGTAAACCGCATCTGAACCGGTTCTGAACCCCTTCTGGTGCCTGAGATTTCTCGGCCCGGAACGGGTGTTTTTACCCATAACGCTGATAGGCCGGTTGTTTGCGTCATGACCGGTTAGTGTTCTTTTCGGCAGTTGCGTACCCATATCGGAAACGCGTTTTAGAGATTCATTGCGCATGGCCGCTCAGATCTCGACCACTTTGTCCCATTCGAACGACGGATTTTCAGGTATGCCCGTGCGCCGGTCGCGATACCCGCGCGGATTACAGATCACACGCGTTCCCTCTGCAACGTAGTCGAATGCAGTATGCGTGTGGCCGTGAACCCACAGCGCAACCGGTGCACGCACGAGCGAGGGCAGATCGCTCACAAAACCCGCCGATGCCCGGTTCGTCGCAAACTTCTCAGCCAGACTTTGTCTGAGCGACGCGTGATGGGTCACAACAATCGTCTTGCCGTCGAAGGGCTTTGCCAGCTCATCTTCCAGCTATGCCCAAGCCTGCTCATGCAGCGCCAGTGAGTCTCCCGGACTAAACGAGCGCGCTTCGTCTTCGGGCTCCGGCCATGCAACCTGGATCACACCCCGGAAGTCGAGCATCACACGCTCGGCCGCTGCGATGGATTCGCGCATTGCCTCATCGCCCGCGCCGAACAACGCGAAATCCGTCCATAAAGTAGTGCCGAGCACGCGCCATTTGCCGTAGCGGTCGGTGAGAGTGGTGTTGTTCAGGAAATGCACATTGGGCAAGCTGCGCGCAGCGTCCTGCATTGCGCTTTCGAGCGCGCCGAATTCGCCGTCGTAATACTCGTGGTTGCCCGGCACATAAACAACGGGTACCTGCGAACCGAAGTTTTCCACCGCCCAGCGTAGACCCTCCGCATGATTGTGGATGTCGCCGGCCAGCACGACGAGATTCGCCTCCGCGTAGGGAATGGCGAGCGGCTCGTTGTACTCGAGATGCAGGTCGGACAGAACGCGAATCTTCACGGCACTTACTTATACTTATCTTCTCGCTACTACGTACACTTACGACGACGCTCGCGACGCACCCGGTGCACGCACGTCCGGCAGGACTTTGGCGGGATTCATCAGGTTCTCGGGGTCGAGTGCTGTCTTGAGTGCGCGCATGAGCCGTATTTTCACCGGTGACTTTAGTGCATTGCTTCGTCTACCTTCAGTTGCCCCAACCCAACCCATGCTCCGCGCTGATGCTGCAGCAATATGCGTGCACGCTTTCGTAGACCAGCGCGTTGACCGGTGCCTGGAATTCCGCCAGAAAGCGTTCTGGATCTACGCCTTCTGGCGCCTGCACGTTGTAATGTAGATTGCTGTCGCCAAGATGGCCGAAGGTCACCATGCGCATACCCGGAATGGCCCCCGGGCTATGAGCGCGTCGGTTGCTTCGATGGCCCGATGCGGGAAATGGGCACCGCGATATCGTGCTTGATATCGAGTCCTTCCATGGCACGGCCTGAGCGAGCAGGATATGTTCGCGCAGATTCCAGAACGCCCGCGACTGCGACAAGCTCTCCGCAACGACCGCGTCCTCGACCAGTCCTTGCTCCATTGCATGTTCCATCAGCCGTTCGAACAACGCGCGGGCCGTGCTCTTCGCTTTCGCTATCCGACAATTCGAGCAACACGGTCTGGCCGTGTTTTTTGCTGAAGGGGTAACGCATCTGCGGGAAATGCGTGGTCACGAGATGAAGCGAAAAATCCGACATCAGTTCGAAGCCGGTCAGCAACGGACCTGCGTAACGCTGTGCGGTAGCAAGGAAATCGAGCGCGGCTTGCGGTGAGGCGAGGGCCGCGAGCGCAGTCACGTGCGCGACCGGCGCCGGATGCAGTTTCATCGCGGCGGCGGTAATGATGCCGAGCGTGCCTTCCTCCGCGCCGATGTACAGGTCGCGCAGGTTGTAGCCGGTGTTGTCCTTGCGCAGCCCGCGCAAACCGTCCCAGATTGCACCTTGCGGAGTGACCACTTCCAGCCCGAGGCGCAACTCGCGCGTGTTGCCATATCGCAGAACGGCAGTAACGCCGGCGTTCGTTGAAAGATTGCTGTCGATCATGCAACTGCCCTCGGCCGCGAGGCTGAGCGTAAAGAGCCGCTGTTCCTTTTCGGCACGTGCCTGGATATCGGCGAGGATCACGCCGGCTTCCACCGTAATGGTGTTGTTGAGCGGATCGACGTCGCGAATCCAGTTCAGCCTGCGCAGGCTGATGACCACCTGCGTGCCGCTGGCGTCTGGCGTTGCCCCGCCGAATAGCCCGTGTTGCCGCCCGGCGGCACGATAGGAACCCGATGTTCCCGAGCGAGTTGCACCATCTTCGCGACCTGTTCGGTAGTGCCAGGAAGCAGTACGGCGCATGTCTGGCCGTGATAGCACTTGCGCCAGTCCGTGAGAAACGGCGCGGTGTCATGGATGTCGGTCAGCACATGGGCGGCGCCGATCGCCTCGATGCAGGCTTCAACAAAGTAACGTGAGCGTTCCAGACAGTATCAAAACGCGTGGACACGGGAATAACGAAATCGGTCGCATCGGAGGTTGCAGGTTTTCGATTGCGGCAAGCCGAACGCAACATGGCCGAACAGATTGCGAAGGTTCGACGACCCCGAACGGGAGTCACGCCCGCATCGCCGTCGTAAGCGCTTCTGAGCCGAGCAACTTGATTACTCGTTTCCGTGTTGCAGGCTAGCACCTGCAAGCTCATCCCAGTGCTCACTCGCTCGATGGTCCGGGCGAGCAAATGAGCGGGACCCATCCATGCCTTGATCGTGCCGAACGGATGCTCGACAGTCTGCCGCCGGATACGCATTATCTCGGGCGCACGATCGAGTCGCGCCTGCATTTCCTCGACAATTGCCCCGTGCTCCCAGCGCGTCGCCCGGCCTCGAGGTCCCGGCGCGCACTTCTCTTTTAACGAGCACTGCTGGCAACTCGAACTCCAATACTTGCCGAGCCTCAGAGCACGCTCTACGGTCCAGCATCTCCAGATGAGCCGCTCGCCGGCAGGGCAGCGATATTCGTTCGTTTCCGGGTTGTAAACGAAGTCGTCCCGGTTGAAACGGCTGTGCGCTGTGGCGCTTGATGTCGCCGTTTCCGGCACAAATACGGGCAAGGCCAGCCTCATGGCATGCAAGTATCTCTTCGCTCTTGTGTGCGGTAGCCGCGATCCGCCACTGCGGTAAGTTTGTCC
>CALNPU010000025.1 GCA_940588625.1 uncultured Caballeronia sp. | reverse complement strand
CGCCGAAGCGCGGGCGAAACGGATAGCGAACGACGACATCGTCGCCTTGATTATGGGCAATATGTTGCTGGTTCGCCCGGCACTGGCAAAACACACCTCGCCACAGCAATCGGGATTGAAGCAGTGCAACGGCGGGGCAAGCGAGTGCGCTACTTCTCAACGGTCGAGCTGGCCAACGCGCTGGAGCTCAAGAAGAACGCGGGCGCAAAGTCAGATACAAGCTCATGTACGTCGAGCTGGTGATTCTCGATGAACTGGACTACCTGCCGCTCAGCCAGACCGGCGGTGCTCTGCTGTTCCATCTGCTCTCGAAGCTTTACGAGCGAGCATAGCGATCACCATAAACCTGAGCTTCGGAGAGTGGGCCAACGTGTTTGGCGATGCAAAGATGACAACGGCACTGCTGGACCGCGTCACGCACCACTGCCATATCATCGAAACCGGCAATGAATCGTGGCGCTTCAGGGCCAGTTCTGCCAAAGCGCAAAGGCAACGAGAAAGAAAGCTTCAAAGACGACAGACGGCGAAAAGTTATCCACATCAAAATAGATTATACTATCCTGTTTCTGGGTGGGTCAAAAAAAGATGAAAACGGTGGGTCAGAATTCGGTGGACATCCAATAGGGAAGGCCAGTAACGCTTCCAACAAAGGGCTCGCGGGTCACCGAAAACAACGAGGCCAAGGACGCTGGGCTCCACCCCTCTCCACCCCCCTCCACCCCTCTCCACCCCCCTCGGCGCTTCGCGTGGACGTTACCATAAACTCGCCAGGAAATCTAAGCGTGAGTAGAGGAGCGTCAAGCTAAAGAGGCGACAAAGTCTGTTCGGCATGAGACTATCGAGCGCCGGGGCCGAAAGAAGTCGCTAACGGCCACGTTGAAAGACAGAACCGATGAGCGAGATGAAGCGCTTTCGAAACTCCTTGACGCTCAGTGCTACATCCTCGAACTTCGGATGCAAATCGGTAAGTTGACCGGTGATTTACCTGAGGATAGCGCCGTTATAGAGCTGCGGTCTTCGCGGAAGAAGCGGCATTGAAGTGCTGCTGATGAGTTTGGGCTAGCAACTAGCTTACGGCAATAGATGCGTTTCGGTGCGCCCCGACGTTATGATTTTCTATTACTAATAGCGTCACAAGTCTCTCGGCGCAATAGCGCCTGAATTGGGTGGATATCACCACTCGTTGATGTAATGGGTATCCTCCATGCCGCCTATGTACCGCCTATGTAAACTGTACAGTCGCACGGACACGGATTCATTGCTGCGACCAATTGACACGCTGGCGGAAAATCCGCCTGATGCGCCCGCCGCACGTGAAATGGTGATGCGGCCCGCCTCAAGCGGTTCGCGTAGTGTTTCCAGCACTTTCCGGTCGGATTCGGGCAATTCGTCGAGGAACAGCACGCCGAGATGGGCCAGCGTGATCTCGCCGGGGTGCGGCGGATTGCGCCCGCCTACCAGCGCCACGGAGCTCGATGAATAATGTGGCACGCGAAACGGTCGCTGGCGCCATTGTGCGGGCGAGGATCCCAGCATGCTGGCGGAAGAATGGTGGCTGACGACAACGCTTCGTCATCGGTCATGGGCGGAAGAAGAGACTTGGCAGCCGGGCGGCGAGCATGGACTTGCCCGCGCCCGGCGGCCCGACCATCAGCAAGTGATGTCAGCCCGCCGCCGCGACCTCCAGTGCCCGGCGCGTGCCGGGATGGCCGATTAGGGCAACGGTGCACGCCTGCGCAGCGGGGAGTCGGGTGCTGCACCGCGAATGGGCGTCAGGCGACCGTCGACTGAGCCGCTCAGGTGTGCACACAAAGCGGGCAGATCAGCAGCCCCGAATACATCGATACCCGGGACCAGTACCGCTTCCGCCGCGCTCGCTAACCAAGGGCAGATAGATTTCGGGTATGCGCGGATCGAAATCACGCATGGCTGCACCGTCCAGCGATGACTCAGCCCCGCGCGTACTGCCGCGCCGCAGGCCATGGCGAATTCGCGATGCAGCAGTGCCTCAGCGGGAATCTGGCCGCTCGCGGTAAGAATGCCCAATGTGATCTGCAGGTCGAAGCGGCCGGATTCCTTCGGCAGGTCGGCGGGAGCGAGATTGACGGTAATGCGGCGAACAGGGAAATCGAAACCGCAATTCTGGAGGGCGGCGCGCGCCCAGGGGCGGGCGCGCGGCTGCGCACCACGGCAAGCCATGATTTTTTCCCCGCTGCTTTTGCCTCGCTGATTCGAGGCATCGGCTTAATGATCCAACATCACGGCTCGCTTAGCCGATGACACGCTTTAGAACAGCCGGACTCAGTCCTGATTGCTGGACGACGGTCCGCCGCCCAGCTTCGCTTCCAGTTGCGCAACGCGTTGCTCCAGTTCCTCAAGCCGGGCGCGCGTACGCACGAGCACTTGCGTCTGGGTATCGAATTCTTCGCGCGTCACCAGGTCCAGCTTCGAAAAACCCTGGGACAGCATGGCCTTCATGTTCCGTTCAATGTCCTTCGCCGGCGAATTTTTGAGCAGCTCGCTCATCTTGGCCTGGAAGTCATTGAATACCTCGTTTGGTTGTTTCATACGTTTTCCTTTTGCGCACCATGCACCATAAAAGTGCATTCATTGTTGGCTCAGTGCTCCGGCACACCGGATGATCCATTTTGGTGCGTACTCTGGTGTGCCGCCGAAACCGCGAGACGCTTGGCGCAGCAGGATGCTGCGCTTTGGAACACCCCTGCCTGCCTGAGCCTTGCGAGCACTCTAGCAACGATCCACGGTGCGCGCCAGCGAACGCAAGCGTTGCTAGCCACAGGTCTACGCCCACGCATTACAGGCCGTCTGAGCCAGTTCGACAGGCCACCGACACGCCGAGTTGCATATGTGCCCCGGGCCTTGTCCGTGCGCGCTTTTCCGGGCGGTCGGCAATGCAGCCTGGAGCATCAGACGTCGCTCGCGACAGGCATGAGGCAACGAGAGATCAGGCATGGGACCGATTAAGGCGCTAAAGCGCCAACTCTGTTCGACACTACAGCGAGGGATACATAAATAAAGCTCATTACCGCAATCATCAAGCCATTCAAGGTCGACGAAGCACGCGAAGCGTTATCGGCTATTGGCTTCTCGGGTATTACCGTGACCGAGTAAGAGGCTTCGGTCGCCAGAAGGGCCACACGGAGCTGTATCGCGGCGCCGAATACGTGGTCGATTTCCTGCCGAAAGTGAAGATCGAAGTGGCGGTTTCCGACGACATCGTCGACCAGGTGATCGAGGCGGTCGAGCATGCGGCCCGCACGGGCAAGATTGGTGACGGCAAGATTTTCGTCACCCAGATTGAACAAGTCATTCGCATTCGCAACGGTGAAACCAGCGCGGACGCCCTCTAAGAAAAGATACGGCGATAAGAGGAAACAGAAAAATGCGTAAATTATTGATGTGCTTGATGGCGGGGTCGCTGCTAGGAGTCAGCGGCGGCACCGTGATGGCGCAGGACGCATCCGCGCCAGCGGCTGCATCCGCCGCGGCTTCAGACACCACCGCAGCGGCGCCTGCAAGCGCACCAGAGACAGCCAGCGCGGCAGCGCCAGCATCGGCGGCCGCTCCGGCTTCCGACGCGTCCGACGCCACACCTGCCGCACCGACGGAACCGTTCTCTGTTGGATTCATCGAAGATCAATTCCGGCGACACAGCCTGGATGCTGACTTCCACCGCCCTCGTGCTGTTCATGACGATCCCGGGCCTTGCGCTTTTCTCGCGGGCATGGTAAGCAAGAAGAACGTGTTCGCGACCGTGATGCAGAGCTTCGCGATCTGCTGGCCTGGTCACGATCCTCTGGAACGTGGTGGGCTACAGCCTCGCGTTCACGCCGGGTAACGCGTTCATCGGCGGCTTTTCGCGGGTGTTCCTGCACGGCATGAACTACATCCACGGCGACAAGGCGACCACCCTGACCGTCAGCCATCTGGCTCCGAAGATTCCGGAATCGGTCTATTTCGTCTATCAGATGACGTTTGCGATCATCACCCCGGTGCTGATCGCCAGCGCGTTCGCTGACCGGATGAAGTTCTCCGCAATGCTCGTGTTCATGGGCCTGTGGACGATCCTCGTCTACTCGCCGATCACGCACATGGTCTGGGAACCGACGGGCTGGTTGTCAGCGGCGGCATACTCGACTTCGCAGGCGGCACGGTGGTTCACATCAACGCCGGTATCGCGGGCCTGGTGTGCTGTCTGGTGCTCGGCAAGCGGGTCGGTTATGGCCGCGAAGTCATGGCGCCGCATAACCTAGTGCTCTCGCTGATCGGTGCTTCGATGCTGTGGGTCGGCTGGTTCGGCTTCAACGCGGGTTCGGCAGTGGCAGCTGACGGCCGTGCCGGTTTCGCGATGTTGACGACGCAAGTGGCTACCGCATTCGCCGCATTCGGCTGGATGTTCGCCGAATGGCTGGCCAAGGGTAAGCCTTCGGTGCTCGGCATCATCTCGGGCGCGGTGGCGGGTCTGGTGGCCATTACGCCGGCTTCGGGTTACGTCGGCGTGACCGGCGTGATCGTAATCGGTATTGCGGCTGGCGTGGTCTGCTTCTGGTCGGCAACGTGGCTCAAGACGAAGCTGCTCGGCTACGACGATTCGCTCGACGCGTTTGGCGTCCACGGCGTGGGCGGTATTCTCGGGGCGTTCCTGACCGGCATCTTTGCGGTCAAGGACATTGGCGGTGCGGACGGCAGCGTCCTGCTGCAAGCCAAGGGTGTGCTCACCACGTTGGTCTACAGCGGCGTGGTCAGCTTTGTCCTGTTGAAAATTATCGACATGGTCATGGGTCTGCGTGTCACAGAAGAAGAGGAACGTGAAGGCCTCGACGTGACTCAGCATGGCGAACACGTCGAATAACAAGTTTTTTCGATGGGGTCGATGCCCGGCGCGAGAGGTTGCGGCGTCATCCCCATGATCGAGCACAGGCTAGTTCAGCACAGCTCCGAGACAAGCGCAGCGTTTTGCCCGCTCCAAACCGGCGGGCATTTCCTTTTTTGTGTGTGTGTGAGGTAACCGTTTCTGGCTGGCGGGATTGGTGCAAACAGCGGCACGAACCGGGCGAATAGCCTTGGGAAAAGGAAGTTCATACCCAAATACATGAAGCGTTTGCTCTACAATCTTTCTTCATAAGTCCGCGAGTCATCATCTCAATGGTTCCGCACCTCGTTACGGCTCTAAACGGCCCTTTGCTCGATCTCGAGCGGAAGATACTCGACGCGACGCCGTCCATCGAACGCTGGTTCCGGCTCGAGTGGCAAGAACACACACTGCCGTTCTATTGCTCGGTCGACCTGCGCAACGCCGGTTTCAAGCTCGCTCCTGTCGACACCAACCTGTTCCCCGGCGGCTTCAACTACTTGCCGGTGGAAGTGCTGCTGCTCGCCGTGCAGGCCGCGATGGCGTCGATCGAAAAGATCTGCCCTGACGCGAAGAACCTGCTCGTGATCCCCGAGCGCCATACGCGCAACGCGTTTTATCTCGAGAACGTAGCGCGGCTCGCCACAATAATGCGTCAGGCCGGGCTGAATATCCGCTTCGGCACGCTCGACGAAAACATCCGCGGGCCGATCACCAGCGCGCTCGCCGACGGACAGAAGATCGTCTTTGAACCGCTCGAGCGCACGCCGCGTCGGCTGGGCTTGAAAAACTTCGATCCCTGCTCGATACTGCTGAACAACGACTTGTCCGGGGGCATTCCGCCCGTGCTGGAAAATCTCCACGAGCAGTACCTGCTGCCGCCACTGCATGCAGGCTGGGCCGTGCGCCGCAAGTCGAATCACTTCGCCTGCTATGACGACATCGCGAAGAAGTTCTCGAAACTCGTCGAGATCGATCCGTGGATGATCAACCCGTATTTCGCGCGCGTGGAAGGCGTGGATTACGAGGCGCGTACCGGTGAGGAAGCGCTAGCGGATGCCATCGACGGCGTATTGAAGAAGATTGCGAAGAAATATCGGGAGTATGGGATCAGCGAGAAGCCGTACGTCGTGATCAAGGCCGATGCCGGTACGTACGGCAAAGGCGTCATGACTGTGCACGACGCATCCGAAGTCGCTGCGCTGACCAAACGCGAACGCATGAAGATGAACGACGCGAAAGATGGGCTCGAAGTCCACGACGTGATCGTGCAAGAAGGCGTGCATACGTTCGAGCGCGTTGAAAATGCGGTCGCCGAACCGGTGGTCTACATGATCGACCGGTATGTGGTCGGCGGGTTTTATCGTGTGCACGATTCCCGTGAGCGCGACCAGAACCTCAACGCACCGGGCATGCATTTCGTGCCGCTAGGCTTCGAGCACACGGCGTTGCCCGACATCCATGCGAAGCCGGGCGCCGCGCCGCCGAACCGCTTCTATATGTTTGGCGTGGTGGCGCGGCTGGGGTTGCTCGCGGCATCGGTGGAACTGGAAAAGACCGATCCCGAAGCCATTCAAGTCTAAGCTTCACCTCATCACGACGGCCGCACGAAATTGCGGCCGTTTTGCACGTCAGGCGCGAACGCGCGCGACGTGTTAAAAATCGCCTGTTGCAGGCCGCTTTTCGTCGCCTATTGAATAAACCAAGGAATAAACCAAGGCCGACTGGCCACTCTGGACGCTTATGGACATCCTTTTTATCGCCGATCCGCTCGATCACTTCAAGATCTACAAAGACACGACCTACGCGATGATGGCCGAAGCCGCACGTCGCGGACACACGATCTACGCATGCGAGCTGCAGCACCTGGCGTGGGTCGGCGGCAAGGTCGAAGGAACGGTTCGGCGCGTGACCATAGTCGGTGACGAAGCTGATTCCGCACGCTCGCCGTGGTACGAAGCCGCCGCGCCAAAGCTGCTCGGCCTCAAGCATTTCGGCGCAGTCCTGATGCGCAAAGACCCGCCGTTCGACATGGAATATGTCACGTCGACGTGGCTCCTGGAACTGGCCGAGCGAACGGGCGCACGCGTCTTCAACAAGCCGAGCGCGATCCGCGATCACTCGGAGAAGCTGGCGATCAGCGAATGGCCGCAGTTCGTCGTGTCGACGCTGGTTACCCGCGACGCCACGCGTCTGCGGTCTTTCCACGCTGAACACGGCGACGTGATCCTGAAGCCGCTCGACGGCATGGGCGGCATGGGCGTGTTCCGCGTGAAGGCCGACGGCATGAACCTCGGTACGATCATGGAGATGCTGAGCGACAACGGCACGCGCAGCGTCATGGCACAGAAATTCATCCCGCAAATAGCCGATGGCGACAAACGCATCTTGCTGATCGGCGGGCAACCGGTGCCGTATTCGCTTGCACGGATTCCGCAGGGCAAAGAAGTTCGCGGCAACCTGGCAGCAGGCGGATTGGGCCGTGCGCAACCGCTCACCGAGAACGATCACAAGATCGCGAAAACGCTGGGACAAACGCTTTTCGATCGCGGCTTGCTGCTGGTCGGCCTGGACGCTATTGGCGACTACCTGACCGAAGTGAACGTGACGAGCCCGACGTGCTTCCGTGAAATCATGGACCAGACGGGCTTCGATGTAGCAGGCATGTTTATTGATGCATTGGAACAATCTGCGGCTTAGCAGCGAGCAGGCCAGGAAAGAGACTGGAAGCGAGAAATTAGAGGCGGCTGTCGAAGCGGACGGTTCGCCCGTTGAATTCTCACAGACTGTTACAATCTTACCCTCATGAGATTCGTTTCGTGGCGCAATCTGGCCCCGAAATTGAAAGTGGAAACTTGCTGCAGCGCACATTGCGCTGCGTATAGCGTGCGAAATCCGACTAAGCTTAGGTATTGGCGCTGGTTGACATTTCTGCACCCGGATCGATGTTGCAGTCGCATTTGGCAATAATAGGCATCGGGCATTATATATAACAGCAAGTTCCCACAATTTCCGACGTTTCTCGTCGCTTTTGGGGCAGCACACTCTGACATGGCTGGCATTCTAATCATTGCGCACGCTCCGTTCGCTTCGGCGTTGCGTGAGTGCATTACCCACATTTATGGCGGTTTGCCCGCACGCATTGGTGTGATCGATGTGAAGCCAGATTGCGATCCCGTCGAGGTCCGTGTGTTCGCACGTTCCGAGATCGACCGTCTGAAGGAAGAAAACGGTGCGATCATCCTCACGGACGTGTTCGGCGCAACGCCTGCGAACATTGCGCAAAGCCTGGCAAGCAACAGCGTTCGCGTACTTGCCGGCGTTAATTTGCCGATGCTCGTGCGCGCGGTCTGCTACCGGACCACGCTGCTCGACACGCTGGCCGAAAAGTCGCTGCAAGGGGGATCGAAGGGCATTCAGGAACTCGATGCGTCGACGCCCGCCAACCCTTGCGCAATGGCCAGCGCCGCCGCGACCAGTTGCATGCCCGCGAAGGTGGCAAGTCACTGAGCCGCGTCTGAGCTGAGTTGAGTTGCCCCGCTGGCGGCAGACTGGCGGCACGTTAGAAAATCCGTTACAAAGCATTGACCACGCTGCATCGCGTCAGCCCTCTCATTTAGTGCCCGGAGCATCATGCTGCAACAGGAAACAACTATCGTGAACAAGCTGGGGCTGCACGCGCGTGCTTCGGCCAAGCTCACACAACTGGCGGGAAATTTTCAATGCGAGATCTGGATGAGCCGCAACGGTCGCCGGATCAATGCGAAAAGTATCATGGGCGTGATGATGCTCGCGGCGGGAATTGGCAGTACGGTGACAATCGAAACTGAAGGCTCCGACGAAGCCGAAGCAATGAAGGCCATTCTTGCGCTCATCGCAGATAAATTTGGCGAAGCACAATAACGTTGTCCTACCTGCAGCACGCATAAGGCCGCGCATTGACGCGGCTTTCTTGTATCCGTCGACATGACGCTAACATAGGGTGCAACAAACTGCGTCGT
This sequence comes from uncultured Caballeronia sp., assembly GCA_940588625.1. Classification (GTDB taxonomy): domain Bacteria; phylum Pseudomonadota; class Gammaproteobacteria; order Burkholderiales; family Burkholderiaceae; genus Caballeronia. Next base: position 23,442 of record CALNPU010000025.1, on the reverse strand, counting down.
TTTGTGATAGAAACTTGCTGCGCCGCAAAGAGTGCTGAAACACGTTCGAATTTATAATGGTGCGCGGATCGAATCGCCAGCCGGTGGTCGACAAAACCGTGAGTCATCCATAACTAGAAAGAGGTGCGCGTGTCGTTCACGCTGCATGGAATTCCCGTTTCGCGCGGTATCGCCATCGGCCGCGCGTATCTGATCGCGGCAGCCGCACTCGATGTCGATCACTATCTGGTAGAACCGGATCGCATCGACAGTGAAATTGAACGCTTTCACGCAGCGCAAGCCCAGGTGCACGCCGAGCTGGACGTTTTGCGCGATGATCTGGCCGCGGACGCGCCCAGTGAAATGGGCGCGTTCATCAACGTCCACTCCATGATCCTGAACGACGCCATGCTCGTTCACGAAACCATCGATCTAGTCCGTACGCGCCGCTATAACGTGGAATGGGCGCTGACCGAGCAGCTTGAAATCCTGTGCCGCCATTTCGACGATATCGAAGACGAATATCTGCGCGAGCGCAAGGCTGATATTCAACAAGTGGTGGAGCGTATGCTGAAGGCGCTGGCTGGCGCACCGTCCGTGGCTACGCTCGTGGTGGATGGCGCGGCGACCAACGGCCACAACGACATGATCGTGGTCGCCCACGACATCGCACCCGCCGACATGCTGCAGTTCAAGACCCAGGCGTTCAAGGGTTTCGTGACGGATCTTGGCGGCCGTACGTCGCACACGGCGATCATGGCCCGCAGCCTGGGTATTCCCGCGTCGGTTGGCATGCAGCAGGCGAGTACGTTGATCCGACAGAACGATTTGATCATCGTGGACGGGGATCACGGCATTGTGATCGTTGATCCGGCGCTGATCGTGCTGGAAGAATATTCGTACCGGCAGAGCGAAAAGCTGCTGGAGCAGCGCAAGCTGCAGCGCCTCAAGTTCTCGCCGACACAAACGTTGGACAGCACGAAGATCGACTTGTGCGCGAACATCGAATTACCCGACGACGCCAAGACGGCGCTCGACGCAGGCGCAATGGGCGTGGGCCTGTTCCGCAGTGAGTTCCTGTTCATGAATCACAAGGGCAAGCTGCCGGAAGAGGAAGAGCAGTTTGCAGCCTACCGGCGCGTGATCGAGTTGATGCACGGCCGGCCCGTGACTATTCGCACGATCGACGTCGGGGCGGACAAGCCGCTTGAATCCATGAGCGGCGGCGACGGTTACGAGACCGCACAGAACCCGGCGCTGGGCTTGCGGGCGATCCGCTGGAGCCTGTCCGAGCCGCAGATGTTCATGACGCAATTGCGGGCTATCTTGAGGGCATCGGCATTCGGCCGGGCGAAGATCCTGATTCCCATGCTCGCGCATGCGCAGGAAATCGACCAGACGCTCGACCTGATTCAAGAAGCGAAGCGCCAGCTTGACGACGCGGGGATCGACTATGATCGCAACGTGCAGGTCGGCGCGATGATCGAGATTCCGGCGGCGGCCATTGCCGTGCGGCTGTTCCTGAAGCGGCTGGATTTCCTGTCGATCGGGACCAACGACCTGATCCAGTACACACTGGCGATCGATCGCGCGGACAACACCGTCGCGCATCTTTACGACCCACTGCATCCCGCGGTGTTGCACCTGATCGCGTTCACGCTGCGGGAAGCGAAAGCCGCGGGTGTTCCGGTCTCCGTGTGCGGCGAAATGGCTGGGGACCCATCCGTCACGCGCTTGCTGCTCGGCATGGGCCTCACCGAGTTTTCGATGCACCCAAGCCAATTGCTGGTGGTCAAGCAGGAGATCTTGCGGGCGAACTTGAAGGCGCTGCAAAAGCCGGTCGCAGACGTGCTTGCCGCGTACGAGCCGGCAGAGTTGCTCGCCGCATTGGCGGTGCTTCAGAGAGTCTGAGCGAGGCCGCACTCGGTGATGAGTTTATCGACCACGCGCATCACGAACTTAGGGGGTGATGACGGTCGTACATTGAAACCGTTGTGACTCGTCGAAGCGGCGGGGGCACCACGCGAAACTATCTGAATCGAATTCGGTCGTGGTGTCGTTGAAACAGCTATTGCAGCTGTGGAAATTGATTACGCGATACGGCGTACGGAACTCAGTCGACGGATGCGCGAGAAGCCGCTGATCATGACCACGGGCGTGTCGGCGGCCCATGCGAGCCACGACAGCCCACTTCCTAATCCGATAAAAAATCTGCGTGATGCAACAGGCTCATGAGTTCCTGGAGCGATCGGTTGCCGGTGAAATCCTCGGCTCCATCAGGCATTAAGTTCATGTGATCCGCGTTGCCGTCGTATTGCTTGTCGCGGTCAATGCATAGCACTCTATAACCTAGCGCCTTCAGATGCTCGATCAGTGTCGGCCGCGCGGGTTGTTCCAGTACTTGCATTGCGCCGTGGATTGCGTCGCGATGCATATGTAACGTTCGGCCGGCGTTCTTCGCACGGCACGCCCAGCAGATACGCCATCATGTCCTGCATGTTGCTCACGCGCGGATCGGTGGGCTGGTGATCATGTTCGGAGAATGGCTTTAGGAGGCCGAGGTAATACGTCGCGTAGCACGCGTCGTTCTGGCTATCGAGTTTGGCGTCTGTCGCAATGTGCAAATGCGGATACCCGTCGCGATAAAGCGGCTGCAAATAAGCGAAGCGGCTACAAATGTTCCGCCAGCAGCATATCATATAGCTCGCATTGATGTTGCTCGCGGAATGCATTAATGACCGGCAACTCACAAGCGAATCGCCCACAGCGCGAGCAGTTGTATGCGTAATCGAACTTTTCGGTTCGTGGCGTCGAAAGCATGAGAGAACACGAGCCGCTGGCCGTCGAATACTTCTAGCAGGAAACGCACGAAATATTTGCGCCAGCTGGTGATCACCGCATTGGCTTCCACGGTTTCGTCCAGAACGACATTGAACGTGTCGAGGTTCGTCATGCGGACGTGCCAGCCGTCCACGAGCACTTGCCACGCGGCAACCGTAGTTGAAGTCGTAGAGGATGCCTTCGGGTCCGGCCAGCACCGGGCTGGGCTGGGCGAATTCGGTTTCGGTCCTGCCACGTTGCGTGTGCAGGGTTTCGGTCTCACTCATTTGTTTCTCCAATTGCGTTGAAAGCAGCGTAGTGGCCAAGATAGGCTAGCCCGGCACTTAGGAAAATTGGAGAACTCTTAGTAGATTCGAGACAGCGGCATGAATAGACGCTTAGCGGGTAAGCGGGTGGGGCTTTGGCATGGCGGCGCTGCCATCGCCCTTGAATAGATTATTTCTCTGCGTGCGTCCCGCATACCGGGCAGGTTGCCTGCCGTGCAATGCGCATTGTGTTCCACTCCATGCGCAGTGAGTCGAGCATCATCAGGCGTCCTTGCAGCGTCGTACCGAACCAGCCGATCACGCGTAACGCTTCAGCCGCCTGCATGGCGCCAATGATCCCGACTGTTGGCGAGAAGACGCCCATGGTCGAGCACGCAACTTCCTCGAACGCTTCAGCCGGTGGGAACACGCATGCGTAGCAAGGTGATTCGTCCGAGCGAAAGTCGAAGGTACTGATCTGGCCGTCGAAGCGCAGCGCGGCACCCGATACGAGCGGCACGCCGTACGCGAAGCACGCGGCGTTGATCGCGTGGCGGGTGGCGAAGTTATCGGTGCAATCGAGTACGACCGTGGCGTTCGGGACGTGAGCGTCGAGCCAGGCTGCATCGGCGCGAACGGCGGCTGTGGTTGCCTTCACGCCGGGGTTCAGCGCGGCGAGCGTAACGCGGGCCGACTCCACCTTAGGTTTACCGACCGATGCACTTGTGTGCAGGATCTGCCGCTGGAGATTGGTGAGATCAACGGAGTCGGCATCGACCAGTGTGATCTCGCCCACACCCGCCGCGGCCAGATACATGGCAGCAGGAGACCCGAGCCCACCCGCGCCGATGATGACGGCGTGCGCATCGAGAAAGCGCTGTTGCGCTTCAATGCCGATTTCATCGACGAGGATGTGGCGGGAATAGCGGAGAAGCTGATCGTCGTTCATCAAGCGCTCAAGTAGGCTTCGACCGGAACGCCGTGAAGCTCGAAACAGACGCTGGACAGTCGTAAATCCGCTATTTTAAGCGCGCGTCGTCCGGTCCCGGGCAATCAGAGGATGCTGCGGTGAACGTGGGGGAAGCGGAGGTGGATGACTGACGCAGCACGGTGTTTGTGCTGGAAGACGGTGGTGCGGAATCTTTGTTTGGCGCTTGTTGCTGAATCAATCGGCGCGGACCTCAAGCCCGCGCCGATTGAAACCTGGACAAAACTTACTGCGTAGCCGAAGCGGGCACTGGCGCGGACGCCGACGTAGCCGGCTTATCCTGCGCCAGCTTTCTTTCGGAATAAGACTTTGATTCCTGCACCGGCTTGCCTTCCAGCTTGTTCAGCGCTTGCGTGAGCATGAAGTCATCGGGCGTGCCGAATTCGACCGGCTTGCGCTCGCGATCCTTACGGCGTTGCTCCGGCGTCTTCTTGTCGTTCTGCTCTTCAAGAATCCGCAGTTGCTCGAGCCGGTCCGCTTCGCGCGCTTCCTGTTCCTTCTTCTCGTTCGGGTCCTGCGTGTTGGCGAGGTGGTTCGAATAATCCACTTCGCGCGTGACGAGCGCGTCGTCCGGGTCCCCGTCAGCGTATTGATCGACCGGAACGTCCGGGCGGATGCCCTTGTTCTGGATCGACTTGCCGCTCGGCGTGTAGTAATACGCGGTGGTCAGGCGCAGCGCGGTGTCGGCGGTCATTGGCCGGACGGTCTGCACCGAGCCCTTGCCGAACGTAGTCTTGCCGACAATCAACGCGCGATGATGATCCTGAAACGCGCCCGCGACAATCTCGGACGCCGACGCGGAGTACGCATTGGTCAACACGACCATGGGCACCTTCTTGAAGATTTCCGGTAGGTTCTTCAGCGGATCGGAGTCGAAGGAGAGCAGGCGATAGTTGTCGTACGTATCGCGGAAGGTTTGCTTCGCGTCCGCGATTTGTCCATTCGTCGACACCACCGCGGCGTTATCCGACAGGAACGCGCCGGCTACGCCGACCGCGCTCTGCAGCAGGCCACCGCCGTTGTTACGCAGGTCGAGCACGAGGCCCTTCAGGTCGGGCTGCTGGCGCGCGAGATCCTGCAACTTCGCGGCGAGATCCGGAACGGTACGTTCCTGGAAGCTCGTGATCCGGATGTAGCCGTATCCCGGCGCCGGAATCTTCATCTTCACGCTCTGCACACGGATGATCGCGCGCGTTACCGTGATCGGGAAGGTCCGGTCGTCGGTCTTGCGGAAGATGGTTAGCGTGACCTTGGTGCCCGGATCGCCGCGCATTTGCTTGACGGTGTTATCCAGCGTCATGCCGCGTACCGGCTTGTCGTTGATGCGCGTGATCAGGTCGCCCGGACGAATGCCGGCGCGGAACGCAGGCGTGTCTTCGATAGGCGAAATCACCTTGATCAGGCCATCTTCCGACGAAATCTCGATACCGAGGCCCGCGAAGCGACCCTTGGTCTGCTCCTGGAGCTCTTCGTAATCGGTCTTGTCCAGATATGACGAGTGCGGATCGAGGCTCGACACCATGCCCTTGATAGCCGCGGCGAGAAGCTTTTTATCGTCGACCGGCTCGACGTATTCATGCTTGATTTGCCCGAATACTTCGGCAAACAACCGCAATTGATCGAGCGGAAGAGGCGCGGTAGTGGCTTGCTGGGCGGATGCGGAGAGTTGCAGCGTTGCAAATACGCCGGTAGCAAGGCCCGTGGCGATCAGGCCGATGTTTTTCAGGTTCTTTCGCATAGAGTCTGTTGCGGTCGGAAGCGGATTAAGGGCTGCGTCGTGGTTGCCTGGACAGTATAACTGCAAGGCCCGGACCACGACTTAAACGCAGCTTAAAGGGCTTCGCCGGAAAATGAATAGGCGGGTTCCTTTTGTGTGCGGTAGTTTCCAAACCATTATCTGCTTGCAAATTTGAAGATGATTCGCAAAGCGCCAAATCAGACGCTTTATTTTCGCGCATTTGGAGAATTAACCGCCGGTGAGCAACTGGGGCGCTCGCCCGGAGGGGCATTCCCCAAGAACCGGGTCTCTACCGACTAACAGCGCGAAGAGTCGCATAGCCGAATGACAGCCGTGCTGTGAAGCGGGTAAACGTGAATTGGCATGTGAGCGAGCCGGCAGCGTTTGCTCGCCAATATCTCTCTGCGACATATCCTGCGAGCGTCGCGAAGGACGCGCAAAGCGATGAAAAACACCGGGCGCCGCGTATGGTCGACAGTCACGGGTGCCGGATCAGGGTACCCGTGAGACTGTCGGCCAATCTGCAAACAAGAGCTCTTAACCCACCCGCCTTCCCTTGTTTCGCCACCGCTGCTTGCGCCTTGGCGATTGCTTCCGGGTCGCTAAGATAATAGTGCTTGATCGGCTTCAGGTTTTCGTCGAGCTCATACACCAGCGGCACGCCGTTCGGGACGTTCAGGCCAACGATGTCGTCGTCTGAAATGCCGTCCAGATACTTGATCAGCGCGCGCATGGAATTGCCGTGCGCTGCGATCAGCACACGCTTGCCCAACTTGATGGCCGGCGCGATGGACTCGTTCCAGATCGGCATCACGCGGGCGACCGTGTCCTTGAGGCATTCGGTCAGCGGCAACTGCTCGCGCGGCACTTTTGCATAACGAGGGTCGTTGAACGACGTGCATTCGTCGGACGGATCGAGCGCGGGCGGCGGCGTGTCATAGCTTCTGCGCCAGATCAGCACTTGCTCGTCGCCGTATTTCTTGGCGGTCTCAGCCTTGTTCAAGCCGGAGAGCGCACCATAGTGCCGCTCGTTCAGCCGCCATGAATGGACAACGGACAAGTACATTTCGTCCATCTGGTCCTGCACGTGCCAGAGCGTGCGGATCGCGCGCTTGAGCACCGAGGTGTAGGCCAGGTCAAAGCTGAAGCCAGCTTCCTTCAGCAGCAAGCCGGCCTGCTGCGCCTCACGGTTGCCTTGTTCTGTCAGGTCGACGTCGACCCAGCCTGTGAATCGGTTTTCCTTGTTCCACGTGGATTCGCCGTGGCGGATAAGCACTAGCTTGTACATGATGTCCGTTAAGAGGTCGGTTAGTTAGGAAGCGGCAAAAAAGCAGGGAACTGGCATCGATTCTGTGCGGCAACGCGTTCTGGCGCAACTCAGCCGATCGGTCGAGGCAATCGCGGAGGACGGTTATTTTATAATGGCTGGATTGTCCCGATTTGTCCCGATTTTTTTCGACCTTTCAAATCTTTCCACACTCCCAATCCGGCAATCCGGCGGTCCCGACGTGAAGTTTTTCACCTATTACACCAACCTTGTTCTTATCGCCGTCGCCCTCATTTCTGGTGGGTTGCTGCTTTGGCCGTCCATTGCCCGGCGCGGTCGCGGAAGTGTTTCCGCTCCCGAGGCCATTCAACTGATCAACCGGCGTAACGCCTCCGTGATCGACGTGCGGCCGGCCGCCGAGTATTCGAAAGGGCATCTGCCGGCGGCGCGAAACTTCGAGATTTCGGAGCTTCAAGCAAAAATTGGCCAAATCGTGAAGAATAAGAGCAATCCGGTCTTGCTCGTGTGTCAGACCGGCCAACAGTCCCAGAAGGCGAGCCAGATCGTGAGCGATGCTGGTTACGCCGAAGTCCACGTATTGCAGGGCGGGCTGGATGCCTGGCAGAAAGCCGGCATGCCGGTCGTGAAACAAGGAGCGGTAAAGTGAACAAAGTGATCATGTACAGCACGCAGGTGTGCCCATATTGCCAGATGGCCGAACGTCTACTATCTACTAAAGTCGCGCGGCGTCGAGAACGTCGAGAAGGTGCTGATCGACCGCGATCCGGCGCGGCGTGAAGAAATGATGACGCGTATGGGGCGCCGTACGGTACCGCAGGTGTTTATTGGCGAGACGCATGTTGGCGGTTACGACGACCTGTCCGCGCTCGATCGCAAGGGCGGCATGGTGCCGCTGCTCGCGGCCGCCTGAATGTGTTCGCTGCACAATTTTGAGCTGCCCGCGGTTTTCAGCCGGAAAAAACTGGAAAAGCCGCGAGCGGCACATTAATAATCAAGGGAATCAACCATGTCTGACGACAACAACCAGCCGTTCTTCAACATCCAGCGCATTTACCTGAACGACATGTCGCTCGAGCAGCCCAATTCGCCGGGCATCTTCCTCGAGCAGGAAATGCCGTCGGTTGAGGTAGAAGTGGATGTGAAGGCCGAGCGCTTGGCGGAAAGCGTGTTCGAAGTGCTGGTAACGGGCACCGTGACCGCGAAGGTCTCGGACAAGGTCGCGTTCCTGATCGAAGCCAAGCAAGCCGGTATTTTCGACATTTGCAACATTCCCACTGATCAAATCGATCCGCTGGTTGGTATTGCGTGCCCGACCATCCTGTTCCCGTACCTGCGCTCGAATATTGCCGACGCCATCACGCGGGCCGGTTTCCCCCCGATTCACCTCGCCGAGATCAACTTCCAGGCGCTGTATGAACAACGCATTTCGCAGTTGTCGGCAGCTCAGGAAGGCGTGGCCAACGGCGCGACGCTGAACTAAATCTAAATCCCGCATTTTCGAGCCGGGCATGCAATTAGCCGTTCTCGGCGCCGGTGCGTGGGGCACCGCACTGGCTGGCCATCTGGCCACTCGCCACTCTACAGTGCTCTGGGCGCGTGATCGCGCGCTCATCGAGTCACTGTCCCATTCGCATGAAAACGAGCGCTACCTGCCCGGCATAACGTTGCCCGAAGCGCTTCGGTACGACCCCGAATTTGCATCAGCCCTGTCCCACGGCGCGGCGCAAGACGCCCTGTGCGTGGTGGCCGTGCCGGTCGCGGGTTTGCGCGCCTTATGCCGCAACATGCGCGAACTGGGCATCGTCCCAGCGCATATCGTGTGGTTATGCAAAGGGTTCGAAGCCGACACACAATGTTTGCCGAACGAGGTGGCTGCGGCCGAATTGCCGCAGCACGCAAGTAACGGCATGCTTTCCGGACCGAGCTTTGCGCGCGAAGTCGGGGAAGGCTTGCCGGTGGCGCTGACCGTCGCGAGCGCGTCGGTGACGCTTGGCGAGCGGACGGTTGCCGCGTTTCATCACGGCGCCATGCGTATTTATACCGGCGACGACGTGATCGGCGTGGAAGTGGGCGGCGCCGTGAAGAATGTGCTGGCCATTGCAACCGGGATTGCCGACGGACTCCGCTTGGGCCTGAACGCCCGGGCCGCGTTGATTACGCGCGGACTGGCCGAGATGTCGCGGCTTGGCGTAGCGCTTGGCGGCCGCGCGGAAACGTTCACCGGCCTGACCGGGCTCGGCGACCTGATTCTCACCGCGACGGGCGACTTGTCGCGCAATCGCACGGTGGGCATGCAGTTGGCAACAGGTCGTTCGCTCACCGACATTCTTGCAGCGCTTGGTCATGTGGCCGAGGGCGTGCGATGCGCGCGTGCCGTGCTGGCGTTGGCCGAGGCTCATGGCATCGAAATGCCGATCACGCATGCCGTGTGCCGCGTGTTATTCGAAAATGTCGCCCCGCGTGACGCGGTCCACGCATTATTGAGCCGCGACGCAAAAGCGGAGTAAGGGGTTCTTCGGCGGGCGAAGACTTGCGACGTGCGACGACTATTCCACGCCCTCGAACCCTGTCTGACACCACGCTTCGAACGTCACAACCGCCACCGTATTCGACAAATTCAAACTCCTGTTCCCCGACCGCATAGGCAAGACGCACGCGCCGTTCGTAACTGCGCGAGCACGCCGTCCGGCAAACCGCGGGTTTCAGCACCGAAGACAAACCAGTCGCCCGCCTGGAACGTGTACCCGAAAAATGGCGTTGAGCCGCGCGTAGTGAATCACGTCAGGCGAATCACGTCAGGCGCTTCGGCTTCGAGGAACGCTTCCCAGCTGACGTGCACTAGTCGAGGCCGGCGCGGCGCATCTTGGCGTCGTCGAGAGGGAAACCCAGCGGTTCGATCAAATGCAGGCGGGCTCCCGTATTGGCGCACAGCCGAATCACGTTGCCGGTATTCGGCGGAATTTCAGGTTCGACCAGTACGACATTGAACATAAGCGATAACTCTTGAAAATTAGTCTTGCAGCGTGCGCAGCGCGACGAAGTTGGTGACACGCCGCGCACCGGCGCTTTTTAGCATAAAGACCAGCACGTCGAGCGTGGCGCCGGAGGTCATGACGTCGTCGACAATCGCCGCATACATTGCGCAGAAGCCGGAACGCGCCAAGCCGGCGCGCAAGCGGTTTGCTGATCGACCACGCCGGTTGTAGCCGCGACTTCTCAGGCGCCGGTGCGACAGCGGCACAGGCGCGATGACATCCGGTGCAGCCGCGTCAGTGGTTTCGAATGCGGCTTGCAACTGGCGCGCGAATTCGTCTGCCGTCGCCAGCCGGGCGTGGAACTTGAGATCGAGCGCGAGCGTGTCCAGCGGCGCGTAATAATCGGCCAGCGCGATGGTCGCGTCGAAATACGATGGCTCCACAATGCACCGGCAAGGCAAATGTGCTCCGTTCTCGTTCTTAACGCCAGCGGATACGGCCGAGGCCATAACCAGAACCGGCAGGGGCAATGCACAAACCTGGCACCGTGTGCGTGTCTGGTTCCAATACTGTTCATCGCAGCCGGCACACAACACCTTCTGCGACAAATTGCCACACAATGCGCACTGACTGGGCAACGCGATGTCGCGCATCTGGCCGAGCCGCCGCAGGGCGATGGCAGAACCCGCGCGCAGCGCGCCTGCACCACGTGATACAACACAAAAGTGCAGCTTCATACGTTCGATCCGGGGAATGCGTGACAGCGCAAAAATCCGCCGCGAGGACGCGGGTAGTCGTGCGGGGAAACCGGCGGAAACCGTTGTGCTGCCTGGTTTAGCCGAACGTTTCAGGAGTCAACCGAGTATACTTCGCACTCTTAGAAAGTAGGTTGTCATGTCCCCAACTCCTGCCAACGCTGGCCGTCCGGCCTACGATTCGCGCCGTCTGCAGCGAATTTTCGACCGTCGCGCCGCGACGTTCGATGACGTCGCGTTCCTGCCTCGCGAGATTGCGCAGCGCATGCGCGAGCGGCTCGACTACATCAAGGTAACGCCTGTGCGCGTGCTTGACGCGGGTTGCGGCACGGGTGCCGACCTGCCGGGCCTGCGCGAGCGTTTCATTGATGCATCGGTGCTCGGTATGGATTTGTCGGCGGCCATGCTGGTTCGGGCGAACCAGGCCGAAACCGCCGAATCCGAAGCCAACGCCGGCTGGCGACGGTTTCTTCCCGCCACGCTGGGCAAGGCATTTGGCGCACGTGGCCCGCAACTGGCGCAGGGCGATTTCGCGGCACTGCCGTTTGCTGCAAGCGCGTTCGAGATGCTCTGGTCGAATCTCGGGCTGCACTGGCACGCACGGCCCGACCTCGTGTTTCCGGAGTGGGCGCGTGTGCTCAAGGTGAACGGCCTGCTGATGTTCAGCACGCTCGGCCCCGACACGCTGAAAGAGCTCAGCGGCGCGTACGCGCAGGCGGAAAAGTCGCTGGGTCTGGCGCTGCAGCGGCACACTATCGAATTCGTCGATATGCACGATCTCGGCGACATGCTGGTCGAGAGCGGTTTCGAGATTCCGGTGATGGACCAGGAGGTGCTGACGATCACGTACAAGTCGCCGGAATCGCTATTGAAGGACGTGCGCCGCTGGGGTGCTTATCCGCGTGACGCCGCGCCGCAAACGCATGCTCGCGCTTTGCGTGACGCGCTTCACGCAGCGCTCGAAGCCCGCCGCCGTGAAGACGGCACGATCCCGCTGACCTTTGAAGTGATCTACGGACACGCATGGAAGGCGGTGCCGCGAATGACGGCGGAAGGGCACGGTATTGTGAGGCTCGAAGACATAGGGCGAGGTTCGAAACGGAGCAAGTAAACCCCGTCAAAAAGGCCTTTCCTACCCCTCGAATGCACGCGTTGACAAGCATCCAAAAGGATGCGGCAAAAGGGCGCAGAGGCTTGTGCGGCTTGGCTTTGCGGTGTGCACCACCTTGCTTGTGGATGCTGGGTAACGCGTCTATAATACGTCAGTTTGTGGCCGGGCTGGCACGATTTTGGGTACTTGAGTGATTGGCGGTGAGCAGGCAGGTAAGCGACCGATGAGCAGCAGGTAGGCAACACGCGGCGCAGGTGAGACAAATCTGACGCGGGAGGCGGCGATGCAAGCAACGGATCTGCCGATGGACACCGAACCGGTCGTAAAGGACTGGTTGATCAAGCGGAACTTTCTGTCTCGCCGCGGCAATTCGTGGCCTTCTACGTGTCGCTTGCGCTGTTTTCGTTGCTGATCGCGAGTTTTTTACTGGTGTGGGCGCTTGGCTGGTGCTGCCTTTTACGGGTATCGAGTTACTGGCAGTCGGTATATCGTGTTCGCCATTTATGCGCGGCATGCTGTCGACTACGAGCGGATCCGGCTGTTTCACAACCGGCTGCTTATCGAGCGGATGGATGCTGAAACGCTCACGCAGATGGAGTTCAATCCGCGCTGGGTGAGAGTCGAACTGGGGGCAACGCCGAGAGATCCGGTGAAGCTGGTATCGCGCGGGGAGTCGGTGCCGGTCGGGATACATCTGGCGCAGTATCGTCGCAAGTAGTTCGCCGTTGAGTTGCGGATGTGGCTGAGGCGCTGTGGCTGACGTACTGAAAAAATGCGTCGGCTGGGCTCGTTCAGGATGTCCGGAGGCAGCGCTGCACAAAATGGGCACGGAACCGGGAAGTACGCAGTAAGCGGCACACGCATCGACGCGCGCCACCGAGTAGGTGGTCGTTTCCAGGGGAGGCGATGCATGAGTCGGACGGGCGCATACGGGGGTCGAGGGTCTGAATGGAAATTTTTGGGTAAGGAAGCGATGAAAACAATCAAGCGAGCCCTCTCGTCGGGCGTGCTGGCGTTAAGCGGACTCCTGTTCGCCGGCGCAGCCCTGGCGGTCAACGACAGTCCTGGCGGTCCTGTAGTCAATGAACTGAACTTCCAGACGCCGGTGACGAAGATCGCAGAAGAGCTCTACAGCCTCCATACGTTCATGCTGATCATCTGCACGGTGATTTTCCTCGGCGTGTTCGGCGTGATGTTCTATTCGGTCCTGATGCACCGGAAGTCGAAAGGACCCAAGGCTTCGAATTTCCACGAAAGCACCACGGTCGAAATCATCTGGACAATCGTCCCGTTCGTGATCGTCGTGCTGATGGCGTTGCCGGCCACGAAGGCAGTCGTCGCCATGAAGGACACCACCAACGCCGACTTGACCGTGAAGGTCACCGGTTATCAGTGGAAGTGGGGTTACGACTACGTGAAGGGGCAGGGCGAAGGCATCAACTTCCTGTCCACGCTGTCCACCCCGCGTAGCGAGGTGAACGGCCAGACGCCGATCACCAACCTGTATCTGCAGGAAGTCGACAACCCGCTCGTGGTTCCCGTCGACAAGAAAATCCGCATCACCACCACCGCCAATGACGTTGTCCACTCGTGGTGCGTCCCGGCGTTCGGCGTGAAGCAGGACGCGGTCCCCGGTTTCGTGCGCGACACGTGGTTCAAGGCCGAGAAGACCGGCACGTTCCGTGGCTTCTGTACCGAGTTGTGCGGCAAGGAACACGCGTACATGCCGGTCGTGATCGAAGTGTTGTCGGCTGACGACTACACCGCGTGGGTCGACGCCCAGAAGAAGAAAATGGCCGCCAGCGCGGACGATCCGAACAAGACCTACACAATGGACGAACTGAAGGCGCGCGGCGCGCAGGTCTATGCGTCCAATTGCGCGGTTTGCCACCAGCCGACCGGCAAGGGCGCGGGCCAGTTCCCGGCGCTTGATGGCAGCAAGATCGCCAATGGCCCGATCGCGGATCACGTGAGCATCGTGTTGAAGGGCAAGGGCGCAATGCCGAACTGGGGCGCGACGTTCAATGACGTCGAGATTGCTTCGGTGATCACGTACGAACGCAATACCTGGGGCAACCACACCGGCGACATCCTGCAACCCCTGCAAGTGGCCGACGCACGTAACGGCAAGATGCTGGCAGGTAGCGATCATCTGGCGGGCGCAGGCGCTGCTGCCACTGCGGCGAGTGGTTCAGAAGCGGCGGCGAGCAGTACGGCAGCTGGTTCGGAAGCGGCGAGTGCGGTTCCGGCGGCCTCTGCGGTACCGGCATCGGCATCGGACGCAGCGGCTCCAGCGGCTTCGCTGCCGGCGAGCGTGTATTTCGAGACGGGCAAGGATGCATTGCCGACCAACGCCGCCAGCACGATCCAGGCTGCAGCTGATTACGCGAAGGCGCATCCGGACGCAAAGCTGACGCTGTCGGGTTTCACCGATGCAGCCGGCTCCGCCGCGAAGAACGCTGAACTCGTGAAGACCAGGCCGTTCGCGATGCGCTAAAGGCCGCGGGCGTAGCCGAAGACCGTATCCTTTTGAAGAAGCCGGAAACAACGATCACGGGCGGTGCTGACGCGAGAGAAGCACGGCGTGTAGAGATCAGTCCGGCTGCCTGACGGTCGGTACCCATTCAGCCAGCTTCCTTCTGAAAGGAAGCTGGCGTAGCAGGAAGCTGGCGTAGCGTACACCCAAGTGCCGCAGAATTCACTTTAGGAGATTGTCATGTCTAGCATTGGACACGATGTAACCGCGGGCCACGCTCATGATCACGATGAGCACGCGCACCAACTGCCGTACGGCTGGCGTCGCTGGCTGTTCGCGACGAACCACAAGGACATCGGTACCTTGTACCTGTTGTTCTCGTTCATCATGCTCCTGTCAGGGGGCGTGATGGCGCTGATGATCCGCGCCGAGCTCTTTGAGCCGGGCCTGCAGATCATGCGTCCCGAGTTCTTCAACCAGTTGACCACCATGCACGGCCTGATCATGGTGTTCGGCGCGATCATGCCGGCATTCGTCGGTTTCGCGAACTGGCAGATCCCGCTGCAGATTGGCGCGTCGGACATGGCCTTCGCGCGGATGAACAACTTCAGCTTCTGGCTGCTACCGGTGGCCGCCATCCTGCTGATCACGTCGTTCTTCGTTCCCGGCGGCGCAACCGCTGCCGGCTGGACGCTGTACGCGCCGCTCTCCACGCAGATGGGTCCGGGCATGGACTTCGCCATTTTCGCGATCCACCTGATGGGTGCGTCGTCGATCATGGGCGGTATCAATATTGTCGTGACGATCCTTAACATGCGCGCACCCGGCATGACGCTGATGAAGATGCCGATGTTCTGCTGGACCTGGCTGATCACTGCCTACCTGCTGATTGCCGTGATGCCGGTGCTGGCAGGCGCGATCACCATGGTGCTATTTGATCGCCACTTCGGCACGTCGTTCTTCAATGCAGCAGGCGGCGGCGATCCGGTGATGTACCAGCATATTTTCTGGTTCTTCGGGCATCCCGAGGTGTACATCATGATCTTGCCGGCGTTCGGGATCGTGTCGCAGGTGATCCCCGCGTTCTCGCGCAAGCCTTTGTTCGGCTATAGCTCGATGGTGTACGCAACGTCGTCCATCGCGATTCTCTCGTTCATGGTCTGGGCCCACCACATGTTCGTCACCGGCATGCCGGTGACGGGCCAGCTGTTCTTCATGTACGCGACCATGCTGATCGCGGTGCCGACGGGCGTTAAGGTGTTCAACTGGGTCGCGACCATGTGGCGCGGTTCATTGACCTTCGAAACGCCTATGCTGTTCGCGATTGGCTTCCTGTTCGTGTTCACCATGGGCGGTTTCACGGGCCTTATTCTGTCTATGGCGCCGCTTGATATCCAGATGCACGGGACTTATTACGTGGTGGCGCACTTCCACTACGTGCTGGTGGCGGGGTCGCTGTTCGCGCTCTTCTCCGGGTGGTACCACTGGTCGCCGAAGTGGACCGGTTGGATGTACAACGAGATGCGCGGCAAGATCCACTTCTGGGCGTCGATGATTTTCTTCAACATTACCTTCTTCCCGATGCACTTCCTGGGCCTCGCCGGCATGCCGCGTCGTTATGCGGATTACCCGGCGCAGTTCACGGACTTCAACCAAGTTGCGACTATCGGCGCGTTTGGTTTCGGTCTGGCGCAGGTGTACTTCCTGTTCGCGGTAGCGTTGCCGGCGTATCGCGGCGGCGGTGAGCTGGAGAAAGCCGACGACAAGCCATGGGACGGCGCCGAAGGTCTGGAATGGACTGTGCCGAGCCCGGCTCCGTTCCACACGTTCGAGCAGCCGCCGCACGTCGAGTGAAGCACCGGCAGCGTGTCCCGTTGCGTTGATATCGAATGCGCGCCGCGCAGGACAATGACAGCGAAGCACATGACTAGCGGATTAAAGCCTGAACGGATGACCCGGAATTTACAGAAGCAACGCTCGCCCGAGCAAATCCGGGCGAGCAACAAGCGGCTCGGTCTGATCCTGGTGATAGTGGCCGCGGCGTTTTGCCTGGCCGTGATCGTCGATCAATACGTGCGATCAAGAGGGTAGGGAACGTGTCGACGCCTGAGGAGATCAAGGAAGATCGCGCGTTCAACCGCCCGATGATGGTGAAGCTGATTGTCGTGGCGGCGGCCATGTTCGGTTTTGGTTTTGCGCTCGTGCCCATGTATCGCGCGATCTGCTCGATTACCGGCATCAACAATCTCGTGCAGCGCGACGTGGAGGCACGGGAAGCAAAGAATACGCAGGTCAACACGAGCTGCAAGATTTCCATCGAATTCGATGCAAACGCGCGCGGCCCGTTGCAATTCAAGCCGGAACAGAACACGCGCTGGACGTGCATCCGGGTGAAGTCATGACGGTGATGGTGATGTACGAGGTGACCAACCAGCAAAGCCGCACGGTTCAGGCGCAAGCCATTCCGAGCTACGCGCCCATGCAGGCCACCGAGTACTTCAAGAAGATAGAGTGCTTTTGCTTTACGCAGCAGACGTTGAAGCCGAACGAGACGCGACGCATGTCCGTGGGGCCAGAAGCTGCCCAAGGATGTGAAAACGATCACGTTGTCGTACACGTTCTTTGAATTGACCGCGCCCGCGTCGGTGTCGCGAACGGTATAGCCCAAGGCTGCGCTTCCGGCAAGCACGCGCGGCAGGTGGTACATAAGCCGCGGCAAGCGGCGGAGACGCGAGATGGTTGAAACACAGAAGGAAGTGCCGAAGAACAGTTTTCTTCGGTTGCTGAAGGCGGTTTCTGGTCGTTCTTCGGTGTGCGCCGTCGCCGCAACCTGGAAAGCGATACCTCGCTGAATCCGCTGCATCTGATCGCGGCCGGAGTTATCGGGGCGGAGCTGTTTATCGTCCGTCGTGTTGCTGGTGGTGCGGGCGGTGGTGAGATAACGCCGGTGGCGTTGCTTCGGAAGGATCAAGCGGCAAAGGCAATGGCAGCAAAAAATTCAAGCAACTGGATCGAAGTGGAGAATCAATAATGAGCGGTCAAAACGAAAGCTCGTACTATTTCGTCCCGCACCCGTCGAGACATCCGATTATGGCCGCCACCGGCCTGCTGATCGCAATGGCTTCGCTGGCGTCGTGGGTCAATGGTGAACCATGGGCGCCGATCACGTTTGTCATCGGCCTGCTTTGGCTGCTGTACACGCTTTGGCACTGGTTCGAAGACTCCATCGGGGAATCCGAAGGCGAGATGTACGGCAAGAATGTGGATTTGTCGTACCGATGGAGCATGAGCTGGTTCATCTTCTCCGAAGTCATGTTCTTCGGGGCATTCTTCGGTGCGTTGTTCTATGCGCGCCAGATTGCGCTGCACGAACTGGGCAGCCTCGATTACAAGCTGATCTGGCCGGATTTCAGCGCTGTATGGCCGAACAACGGTCCTGCCGGGCTGGTGTCGCACTTCCGCTCCATGACGCCGTGGCCGCTGCCGACGATCAATACCGCGCTGCTGCTGAGTTCAGGCGCAACGTTGACGGTCGCCCACCATGCGCTGCGCGAGAATCATCGGAACAAAACGATTATCTGGCTGGGCGCGACCATTCTTCTGGGCCTCTGCTTCCTGTTCTGCCAGGGCTACGAGTATTTTCACGCGTACAACGAACTGAACCTGACGCTGGCTTCGGGCGTGTACGGTTCCACGTTCTTCCTGCTGACGGGCTTCCACGGTTTCCACGTGTTTCTCGGCGGCACCATGCTGACCGTGGTTCTCGTGCGTGTGATCCGCAGGCACTTCACGGCGGAGCATCACTTCGCGTTTGAAGGGGCCGCGTGGTACTGGCACTTCGTGGACGTGGTGTGGCTTGGACTGTACGTGGTTGTGTACTGGCTGTAAGCGCGTTCAGCAGCGTGGTATGAAGTCGATTGAAAAAGATGCTTTGCAAAGCGCCGCCTCGACCTGACGGGTGGCGTTTTGTTTTTGAAGGGGGCCTGACGGAATGTTAAGGCAATGTTTTCGATGTGCCGATTTGTCACAGCGTTGAACCCGGTGGCCCGCTAGTATTCCGCGATGCCTGGGGCGAAACTTCGTGCTGACGGAGAGCCCAACGAAAGGCCCAATCCACGCGATGTCCAGCGTCCTGCTTAGCGTCCGAGCGGAATCCCGGTGGACTGGATCCAGCCTATCCAGTGCGCGAACAGGATGAAGAGGAACAGCGAGATCGACAGCCCGACCCGCATGGCAAGCGACCACGCCATGCGCTTGGTCTTGCCCTTGTCGGTCATCATGAAGTACAGTGCCGAACCCAGGCTCGCGATGATGAGAATGAATGCAATGGCAACGAATATGTGCATGAAAACAGCCAGTTGGCCTAAGAAGTTCGATCCTTTGATTATCGCACCGCAGGTAACATGCCGCGTGGGCGTGCAGGTTTTCATCGGTGGAAACGCGGTATGAAAATTCGTTTCTGGCCAGCACTGATCATCCTGATCGTCATGGCGGTTACGGTGCGGCTTGGCTTCTGGCAGCGGGACCGCGCGTATCAGAAAGAACAGTTGAACGCGCGGATTGTTGCGTTTGAAAACGCGCCCGTGCAGCGCGTGGGCGCGACGCCAATTGCGCTTAAGGACATCGAGTTTCATCGTGTGCTGGCGCGCGGCACGTTCCTGCATGATCGTGTCGTTTATCTCGACAACCGGCCGTATAACGACCAGCCGGGTTTCTACGTCGTGATGCCGCTCAAGCTGGATGGCGGCGGGGTCGTGCTGGTGAATCGCGGCTGGTTGCCGCGGAACTTGGCGGATCGCACGGGTATTGAGCCGTATGACACGCCGGCAGGTGAAGTCGAGGTTGAAGGCATCGCGCGGGCGAATGCGTCACAGGCTTTTGAGCTTGGACATGGCGGTTCCGCGGCGGAACTAAAGATTCGGCAGAATCTTGACGTCGCCAAATACGCCGCCGAAACGGGTTTGCCGCTGCAACCGTTCGTGATCCAGCAATTAAACAACAGCGGCGACAAGCTGGTGCGCGACTGGCCGGCGCCGACCATGGGCGTGGACACCAATTACGGCTACATGCTGCAGTGGTGGGACATGGCGCTCGCGGCGCTTGGGTTCGGACTGTACGCGGCGCGGCGCGCGGCGAAGAAAGACAGCGCCGGACAGCTCGCTCCGGAAACAATGGATGGGAAGGTCTGATCCGATAAGCTTGATAGCGGCGGGTTGGACCTGGAAAGGTCGTGGCAGCCAGGCTTAGCGGAACAAGCAGGAAGCAGACGCACTCGGTCGAAAACCGGGTTCGACCGGCAGCTATGAAGCTGGCGTCGTACGCTTAATGATCGCATCGCGTGGACATTGAGTCCGCGATGCCGCAAACGAATAGAGGCAACATTTTGTCCATGCAAACTCCCCGACCGTCCGCGTCAGCTGCACGTGCCCAGCAGCAACAACGCACATCCGGCTCATGGAATAAGGGGCGCTGGATGCTGCTCCTGCTCGCCGCCGTGTGCGCTGCGCCGGTCATCGCGTCCTATTTCATGTACTACGTGGTCAAACCGACCGGCGGCACGATGAGCTACGGTGCGCTGATCGAGCCGCAGCGCCCGATTCCCGACCAACTCGTCGTCACCGACGAACAAGGCAAGCCGATACCGCTCAGCACCTTGCGCGGGAAATGGCTGATGGTCACGGTCAACAGCAGCGACTGCAACGAGCAATGCGTCATGCGTCTGTTCTTCATGCGGCAGGTGCGCGTGCTGCAATCGGCTGAGCGCGACCGCGTGGTCAACGTGTGGCTTCGGACCGATGACAAACCGGTCTCGAGTGTGATTCGCACCGCTTATCCGCAGCCGGACACGCGTATGCTGGTCGCCGATCCCAAAGCGGTGGCGGCGTGGCTGCCGGCGGGCGCCGATTCGCAACTCACCGATCACATTTTCCTGGTCGATCCCAACGGCAACCTGATGATGCGTTTCCCCAAGGATCCCGAGTCGGAGAAGATCAAGGCGGATCTTGCGAAGCTGCTGAAGTGGTCGCGGATCGGTTAAGGACGAACCAAAAAAGGATGAGGACAGTGCACGCATGACTTACATTTTACAGCTCGGGTTGATCGGCATCTGCATTGCGTTGTTGCCGCTTTCGTACGTGTGGGTGAAAGCTGACGACAACAAATTTTGCAAGCTAGTCTGGCTCACCACCTTCCTGACGCTCGACCTCGTGATGTTCGGCGGTTTCACGCGGCTGACCGATTCGGGCCTTGGTTGCCCCGACTGGCCGGGCTGTTACGGCACGTCGTCGCCGTTTATTGCGCATGCTGCCATTACCGCCGCCCATCAGGCGATGCCGACAGGACCGGTGAGTATCGGCAAGGCGTGGATTGAAATGATTCACCGCTATTTCGCGATGGCAATCGGCGTGTTGATCATCGCGCAGGTTCTGCTTGCGTGGACAGCGCGTTTCAAGCGCAGGCCGTTGCACGTGTCGCCGTGGTGGCCGACCGGGATCCTGATGCTGATCGTGGTGCAGGGTGCGTTCGGCGCCTGGACGGTCACCATGAAGCTGCAGCCGGTGATTGTGACTACGCATCTGCTGCTCGGGCTGGCGTTGCTTGGCTCGCTCGGCTGGCTGGCCGCATGCCAAACGCCGATTCCGGTGCTCGATCCCGCCGCCGCTCGCTGGCTGCCCGCGGCGCTCGGGGGATTATTGCTGCTGGTGATCCAGATCGCGTTGGGCGGCTGGGTCAGCACCAACTACGCGGTACTCGCCTGCACGGATTTTCCGCTGTGCAACGGCGCCTGGATTCCGCCGATGAACTTCGAGCAAGGCTTCCACCTGTGGCAGGCGCTCGGCATGACCGGCGAAGGCGATGTCATTTCGCAGGACGTGCTCGTCGCGATTCACTGGACCCACCGGACCTTTGCTATCGTCGTCGTGCTATACACGTTGTGGCTCGCAGCGAAGCTGCGGCGATTTGAGTCGTTGAGAAAACCCGCCAACGGCATCATGATCGTGATTGTCGTGCAGTTCCTGACGGGATTGTCGAACATCCTGCTGCAGTGGCCACTGCCTATTGCCATGGCGCACAACGGCGGGGCGGCCATCCTTTTGCTGTTGCTCGTTATGGTAGGCTTTCAAATCTCTTCCAGCCGTCTCGGTCACGTTGTGGGGCCGTCTGCCACCGCTCCGCGCAACGTCGTTCCCGCATCACTCCCGCGCCAAGCTTCGTGAGTTTCTATGGACAGCACGACACTAATTTCCCCCTCCGGTAACCGCCTCTCGCAGTACATCGCGTTGACCAAACCGCACGTCACGCAACTCGCGGTTTTCTGCGCGGTCATCGGCATGTTCCTGTCCACACTCGGCATGGTGCCGTGGACCGTACTGATCGGAGGGACCGTGGGCATCTGGCTGCTAGCCGGCGCCGCGTTCGCCATCAATTGCCTGATGGAGCAAAAGATCGATGCAATGATGCGTCGCACCGCGTGGCGTCCCTCCGCACGCGGCGAGATCACGCCGGCTCAGATCCTGCTGTTTTCAGCGGTGCTCGGCGGCGCGGGCATGTGGACGCTCTACACGTTCACGAATGCGCTGACCATGTGGCTGACAATCGCGACGTTCGTCGGCTATACGGTGATCTATACGTGCCTGCTGAAACCCGCGACGCCGCAGAACATCGTGATCGGCGGTGCGTCGGGCGCCATGCCGCCGGCGCTTGGCTGGGCAGCCGTCACGGGCCATGTGCCCGGTGACGCGTGGATTCTTGTCCTGATCATCTTCGTGTGGACGCCGCCGCACTTCTGGGCGCTAGCGCTGTATAGGCGCAAGGACTACGAGAACGCCGGCTTGCCGATGCTGCCGAATACACACGGCGAGAAATACACCCGCCTGCATATCTTCCTGTACACGGTCATCCTGTTTGTCGTGACCATGATGCCGTTTATCTCCGGCATAAGCGGTCTGCTCTATCTGGCGTTGGCCGTTGTGCTCGGCGGCGTTTTCCTCGGGTATGCGTGGAAGATTTATCGTGAATATTCCGATGCTCTCGCGCGCAAGACCTTTCGGTTCTCCATTGTGTATTTGTCGCTGCTGTTCGGCGCGCTGCTCGTGGATCATTACGTGCGGACGGTGATCGGTTTATGAAGTTTTCAGTTCGAGGGATGGTTGTCTGGTTGGGATTCGTTTTGGCCGCCGTGCTGCGCGCAGGATGTGACAGCAAACCCGCGTTCACGAATCTCGACATCACGAGCAACACGCAGTTCGGCAGCGATTTTTCTTTGCCCGACACCAGCGGCAAGACGCGTACACTGGGTGACTTCAAAGGCAAGGGCGTTGTGCTGTTCTTCGGCTATACCCATTGCCCGGATGTGTGCCCGACCACGCTCGCTGAACTCTCGCAGGCGCTGCAAAAACTGGGCGATGACGCCAAGCGCGTTCAAGTGCTGATGGTTACCGTCGATCCCGCACGCGATACAGCACCGTTGCTGGGTAAATACGTGTCGGCATTCAGCCCAACGTTCATCGGTTTGCGCCCTGCCGACACGCCGGAACTGGTCAAGATCACGAAGGATTTTCGCGTCTATTACGCACAGGTTCCGGGCAAGACGGTCGGTGAATACACCATGGACCATACGGCCGCGAGTTATGTCTTTGACCCGCAAGGCAAGCTCAGGTTGTTTGCACGCGACAGGCAGGGCGTGGATACATGGGTACACGATCTGAAGTTGTTGCTCGACTAGGCCGCCTGCTACTGGTTGCGCGGTTGCCAAGGCCGTTTCAACGTGAGTTGAAATGGCCTTTTTCATTGCAGATTTCCGCTTCAGACCTTCGATGGAGGCCACTCGGGAAAAGCGCGTAAGCACTGATTTGAACCGTTCCCTGCCTGTCGTAGAAGATGCAATTATCGCTACGACGGACACGAGTGACCGACTCTGTCCCAAACAGCGAGAATGGACACAGTGCCTCGGACAGTCGATTTACCTGCAGGCGCCAGAACCGGCGGCATCCATTGGAATGGAGAAACGATCGGTCGTCGAGCAGACGTTTGAACCCGGTGCGTC
>CALNPU010000024.1 GCA_940588625.1 uncultured Caballeronia sp. | reverse complement strand
TTACGCCTTTATGCTGGCTCTGCTGCTGAACCCGGCCGCTCGCGTGTGAGCCTAGCGATTAGACCGCTCGCCGCCAAAACCAATTTTGTTCAGGGTCAACTACTTTCCCTCCGACGGCCCGTTCCTTCGCGACCACGAATCGAAGCGCCGCGTATAAAGCAGATCGAGACCCTGGAATGTGCCGCCGTACGCCGATATTGACCAGAACCGCGACAGGCTCAGCGTCACCTTGATCGCATTGCTTGCCGACTGCAAACCCTGTTCATAGCCGAGCACAAGCCGCTCATTGATGGCCTTCGAGATCATCACGACCTGCGGATCGGTCAGCCCGACCTCACTCGTTCCGATAGAAAACTCATCCAGCCCGAACGTCTGTGCGATCCGCTTGCCGCTCGCGCTACCCAGCAACGCCAGAGCATTCGTCATCGCGCTCTGCTGGCCGATGTTGTTGCCCTGATCGGTGCCATGCCCGAACAGCAGCCACGATAATTTCTCGTTATCCGGCACGTTCGGCTCTGAAATCAGCTTTGCGATTGGCGACTGCACCGTGCCCGTCACCTGCACGCCGGCCTCGATCTCCTGATTGCGCCGCATTGCCAGAATATTGATGCCGGGATTCGCGACCAGTCCGTTGAACGTGAAAAAACCGTTTTCGATGCCCAGCTTCCGCCCGAACGCCGTATAGGTCGAACCCGGCGTCACGCGCACGTTGCCGACCGCCCGCAGCGGCATGTTTGGCGCGCTCATTGCCGTGACGGTCCCGGCGAGGCCAAGATCCGCACCTGCACCGCGAAAGCGGAATTTCTGGCCTAGATTGATATCGATATTCGTGCGCGGCGCAAACGCGCCCACGGGCTTGTCGCCTGTCGCGACGACCTTCTGATCCTCGCCCTTCACCGTGCCGTCGGGACGCACGATCACGACGTCGTCGCCAAGTGACGGCGCCGATTGCTCGGGCAGGTCGAAGAGCGCGTGATCGACAGTGAATTTGCCGTCTATCGCCATGCTGTCCTGCAAACCAGCGTTCGCCACCAACGCACTGCCCGACAACTGCAACTGCCGGTCGGGCGAGGCAAACAGCTCGAGCTTGTCAGCAATGATGCTGGCCGTCAGGTCCGGCTGCTGCTGATCCAGTCGCACCTTGCCGGTTGCGCGCAACGTGCCGCTCGCGCCGTGAAACTCGACCTGCTGCAGATCGACAAGATTCTCCGACAACGCAATCCGGATCACGCCGTCCTTCAACTGCACGCCCTGGTCGATGACCGTGACCGACAACCCGTCGCCGGTGAGCATGCCGGACAGCGTCGGTTTCGCAACGCCCCCCGTGATGGTCAGCTTTAACCCGAGATGTCCATCGAGCAAATAAGCCGGGCCGAACAACCCGCCGGTCGTGCGCAGCGTCGGAACATTGGCGTTGATCGCTCCGCTCAGCGGCGCTTCGTCCGTGATCGTGAGCACACCGTCGCGCGCGACCAGGATCGTGTGAACGTTCGCATCGATCACGCCGATCCGCGTCGCCTGCGCGTGCAGCGTCGCGTTGAGCCGGCTCCTGCCGGTAAAGTCCGCGCGGGCAGTTATGTCCGTGATGCCGAGCGCGGCGACGCCGCGAGCCGCGTCGATGGAGACATCACCCGAGCGCCCCTTCAGTTGCACGTAGCCCGTCGCGGTGGCACCGAGCACGAAATTCCAGTCGCCATCAAAGACCAGATCAGTCTTCGTGGGCGGCGGCCCGTCCTCCAGTTCCTGGCGGATTTCAAGCAGCCGCGCCACCGAGAGATTCGTCAACTGGCCAGCCGAACTGATGCGCCCGCCATCGAGCGCGAACGATTTCAAGTCGAGCATGGCGCCTTCCGCCGATACGCGCGTCGCGCCCAGCACCACGTGGTTCGGCGCGTAGTTCACGGTCAGCGGCGTGTCGAGATTGACGTTCGGCGTGCCCTTGTTGGACAAGCGCGTTACCGTACCGTCCCAATGTGCGCCGTCGCGGGCGTCGGTCAGGTGACCGTTCGCGGCCACGGTCAGGTTGACCGCGTTGCCGCGCACCTTACCGACCGCGGTCGCGTTGAGCGTATGGTTGGCGCGCGTGCCGGTGAGGTTCGCGTCGAGGCTTGAAAGATCCACGCCGTCCGCGCTGACATCGCGGGCCTGAAGGGTGAATACCAGCGCGCCGTTCGCGCCGTCGATGGCTTCGGCCCGGCCTTCCGCATGGCCAACGCGGTTCGCGCCGAACACCACGCTGTCGGCCTGATAGTTCGCCGCCAGGTTCGGATGCGCGAACGAACCGGTGACGCCACCGTCTGCCTTGATGAGCCCCGCCAGTCCGAAACCCAGCCGCTCGAGCTTAGGTGCATCAATACGAAAACGCAAGCGATCGCTCGGTGCGCCGAAACTGCCGTTGAGATCGACGTCGTTGCCGGCAATCGAGAGCGTCGCCGTGCTCGGCAGGATGCGGGTCCCCACGACCTGGATCGTGCCCGCGCCGGTGAGCGGAAGGTTGTCGTAGACGCTGTCGCCAAGCTTGAACTGCGCCTTGGTCGTAAGCGTTGGCGCGAGTACGCCCGTTGCGGACAGCGTGCCGTTCACGCGTGCCTCGATGGGCCGGGATTTCGCCAGTGGTTTCGCTTTGGCTCCCTTCGGCGAAGGCTTCGCGACCAGTTCGTCGGTCAGCAACAGCGGATTGAAATCGATAAGCTTCACCTTCAGGTCGTAGCTCGAATGCGTGTCCTTCTGAAGCGCGCCGCTCAACTCGATACTGCCTTTCCCTACGCCCAGTTTCACGCCATCGAACGCGGTTTGTTTGGCGTCGAGCGTGACCTTGCCCTGCGCGTGCAACGCCGCTTTCGGATCGTTGAGATCCAGCGTGATGGTCTGCGTATCGCGGGCGAGATGGATGCCGATCGGGCCGGCAAACTGTGTCGGCCCGATGGTCGATTTGATCGCGTTCAGGTCGAGTTTCGCGACCTTCAGGTCGAACTGGCCCGTACCGCCCTTGAGCGTCCCCCCGCCGGTAACGGTTGCGTCCTGCAGCAGCCGCACGTTCAAGTCCGAAATGGTTTGCTCCGATGCATCGAGTCTCACGTTCGCGTGGGCATCGATCAGAGGAAGCAGTTGCTTGTCGACCGAACCCGGCTTTGCGTTCACGATCGATACCGGCCCGGTCAACACCAGCGCATTCGGCGTAGCCGGGTCGGGCGTAAGCTCGGCCCGCACCGCGAGATCCGCGAACGGTGCGCTCGGGCTGAACGCCTGCGGATTGACGTGATCGATGGTCACTAGCGCGCGCTTGAGCAGCACGTCGCCGAACGGCGCTGCCTCAACGTGCGCCTGGCCCTTGAGCTTCAGGCCGCTTGCGTTGATATCGGCGGCTAGGCTTTCCAGCGATCCCGTCAGATGCGCGGCGACCTGCACGGCCTCGCCGCTGACCTCGCCCGAATAACCAGCGTCGCCGGTCAGCGGGAACGGGCGCGCGCCGCCGTCGAGTTTCAACGCGGCCGTGACCGCGCCAAATGGCGTATTGAGACGCTGGATGCACGCCTCGTGATGACGGTCGTCGCTATGCCCGTCCAGCGCCAGCCGCGAGAATTCGGTGGTCGTCGCGCCTTCATGGAGACGTAGCTTGTCGAGCGTGACGTCGCTGACGGCAAGCTTGACGGCCAAGCGCAAATCCTTCGGC
This sequence comes from uncultured Caballeronia sp., assembly GCA_940588625.1. Classification (GTDB taxonomy): domain Bacteria; phylum Pseudomonadota; class Gammaproteobacteria; order Burkholderiales; family Burkholderiaceae; genus Caballeronia. Next base: position 28,657 of record CALNPU010000024.1, on the reverse strand, counting down.
AACTCGACTTTGCTGTTGTCTGTCGGCGATGGCGCGATGCGCGCGTCGATCATACCGACATGCAAATAGTCGATGGTGAAACGCAACGGCGCAGGCGTCAGTTCCCATTGGCCGGAAGCGCTGTCCACGGTAATATCCGTTCCTTTGCCATCGAGACTTTTCCAGTGGACGTTGCGCAATCGCAAGCCGGTTGCAATCGCGCCGCCGTCGAGCGTGCCGCTCAGCCGACCGCCAAGCAGCGACGTCGCCGCCTGCCACACGTAGCGCGTCCCGCGCTCACTGTTGAGCGCGTACAGGATCATCGCGACACCGAGCGCGAAGCAGAGCACCAGCACCAGCACCACACCGCCGAGCCATTTGGCCAGGCGGCGCCAGCCGCCGCGCCGTGGCTTCTGTGCAAGCGCTCCATTTTCAGACGTGCCGTTCCCCCGGTCCTCGGAAGGGTCCGGTGGCGGCGGGTCTGCGGGAGATTGGCCGTTCTGGTCACTCATGCTTGAAGGAACAATCGGAATAATCCAGGCAAATTCATCAAAAAGCGATCCCGAGCGTCAGGTACGGGCGGATGTCGCGGTTCTTGAAGCCATACGCAATGTCCACGTTCACCGGCCCGACCGGACTGCGCCAGCGCACGCCCACACCCGTGCCCGGCTCGAATACGCGCTCTTTCCAGGTATCGGTGGCGGTACCTATGTCGAAGAACACCGCGCCGCCCCAATCGTGCGAAAACCAGTGCTGGTACTCCGAGCTGCCGGTCATCAGATACTTGGTCGGCAATACGGAGCCATCGACATCATTACCAATGCTCTGATATCCATAACCGCGCACCGAATTCGCACCGCCCGCCCGGAATAGCAGCGACGCGGGAATGCAGCTCGAATTGCCCGTCGTGAACACCCCGCCAAACTCCACGCGGAACACGAACATGTCGCGCTTGCCCAGCGGCAAGTACTGCAGCAGGTTCGTATAAACGCGGCCAAAGGTTTGATCAGTCAGCAAACCCTTCACCGCGACGTCCGCTTCGGCGCGAATCAGGTTGCCCGAGCGCGGAAACAGCGGATCGTCGACATTGCGGCGCACCCATTGCCAGGACGGCACAAGCGCGCGGCTGGTGGTCGGTGGGCCAAGATTCTGCGTCAGCCGGTCCGCATAGAACAGCAGCGAAAAGGTGGTGTCGATGTTCTGCAGCGAGCGCGAGCGCTGCACGCCCACGCGTGCGCTGTAGATGCGCGTGTCGGATACGTTCGTGTTCGTGTACGAAGCCAGCACGCTGTTCACCCAGGTGCGGTCGTCTGGCAGCATCGCGAGCTGCACCTGGCCGTATTGCTGGGTCTGGTCCAGACGACCGGATATTGTGAACGGATAAGCCTTGCCGAAGGTATCGAGATAGCTGTACGCCCCCTGGATGTGCGGACCGGTATCTGTCGCGTAACCCACGCCGTAGCGCACGCTGTTGTACGGATACTCGCTGACCTTCAGGTGGATCGGCGTTTCGTCCGGCTTGGTTACGTCGTTGTCCGCGTCGATGGCGACCGACGCGTAATACGGCGTGTTCTGCAACTGCCGCTGCAACTCGTTCACCCGCGAGACGTCGTAGGTGTCTCCTGGATGAATCCGGTTCACATTGTGAATGATCTTTTCCGGGTAACGTCGCACGCCGCTGATGTCGAGTTGGCCGAACGTGAAGGTCGGGCCGCTATCGAACGTCACCGACAAATCCGCTATGTGCGTCCGCAGATTCACGCGCGCCTTGGATTGCGAGATTTTCGCGCCAAGATACCGGCGGGCCTGCAAGGCTTTGAGCGCGGCATTCTTCGCGTCGTCCCAGGCGCTCTGCGAGAACGGATCGCCTTCCTTGATCGAAAATGCGAGACGCGCGGTGTTCTCCTGCGCCGGGTCTTCGGTCATGATCGCGCCCTTGAATGTCAGCGAAACGGAGGCGACCTTCGTCTGCGGACCGGGATCGACGCTGATGGTGACGGACTTTTTATCGCCTTCATGTTTCACGTCGGTCCGCACGATCAGCGTGAAATAACCGTCGGTCGCGACCAGGTCGCGAACTTCCTGCGGCGTGGCGGTGACCAAAAAGTCGAATTGTTCGTCGCTGATATCATCACGCTTCTTGAAACGCAATAAATCCAGGTGGTCTTTCAACAGCGACCGGACACTGCGCGGCGCGTCGATATCGACGTCGTATTTCGCCTGCGCGGGCTGTGCGATAGCAAACAACATCAGCACGTGGAGCAACCAGACGGCACGGCGCACGAATGACCACGACCACGCACGGGAAGGCGCCCTCGACGACGCGATAACCGGCGGCTGAAGCCGCCGGTTATCGGCTTGCCCGCGCTTGAAGCGCAGCGGATCAAACAGGCGCCCCGCCAAACGTGACCTCCGGGGTTGAATTAAGTGGGATTGCGTGGGCGACGTGACACGGGACGACCGCTGCACGGTACCGGCGCAGTGCCAGCTAAACGCAGGGCGTCGTTCCAGCAGGCGCTATTTCACCACACTGGCGCGGCGGACTGTCCCAAAACGCCGGGTTGGCTGATCGGACAACGTTCAACCCGACCGTCGCCCCGCTTCGGACCCACCGGCTCGGGAAAATGCCGGAGGTGCGCGTTGGACGGCTCTCTACCGCGCTTGTTCCTTGGCTGTTTCAATAATTAACAGGGTTTTACCATTGCTCGGGGCGGCTCGGATAGACCGGATGGCCGATGTCTCCGCTTATCCACGACCTTCGGGCGGGCTTGGGACGTCTTGGGACGTTGTTAACCGCTCCGCTGCCTGATGCTTGCGGTAAAATTGCGAAGAATCGCGCGGCGGCGTCTCGCTTGAGCGCCCGCCGCGCCCGTTTTCGAATCGCTCTGAGCCAACGGAAGTCGAATCATGTACCTTTCGGACATCACCCAGTTCATCAATCAGATGAAAGAGCAAAAACCGTCGCTCGAAGCAGAGCAGCGCCAGGGCCGCGCGCTGTTGTGGGACAAACAGCCTATCGACCTCGACGAGCGCTCGGAGATCGAGACGTCGCGAGTCGAACAAACGCCCTACGTCTATTACCAGAACTTCTGAACGTGAGTGTCGCCCGCGAGGCGCAGCCAACTCCGGAGCGTTCGGGACACACTGGGCATCCGGGCAAGGATGATCGTCCCGCGGCGCTTGCCGCGCCCGCGAACGACTCCACGCCGAATACCATTGACAGCGTGGCGTTCACGCATCTGCATCTGTATGGCGAGCCGCTCTGGAAGCTGCCCACAGACCTGTATATTCCGCCGGACGCGCTCGAGATCTTTCTCGAAGCGTTCGAGGGTCCGCTCGACTTGCTGCTGTACCTGATCCACAAGCAGAATTTCAACGTCCTCGACATCCCGATGGCCGACGTGACGCGCCAGTACCTGGACTACGTCGACCAGATTCGCGAATCCAACCTGGAACTCGCGGCGGAATATCTGTTGATGGCGGCCATGCTGATCGAGATCAAGTCACGCATGCTGCTGCCGGTGAAAAAGGCGGATACAGGCGAAGAAGCGGAAGATCCGCGCGCCGAACTCGTGCGGCGCTTGCTGGAATACGAGCAGATGAAGCTCGCGGCGCAGCGCCTGGATCACCTGCCGCAGCTGGGCCGTGACTTCCTGCGGGCAGGAGTGTACGTCGAGCAGAGTTCGGCGCAACGCTTCCCCGACGTCGATGCAAACGATCTGCGCGCCGCTTGGGCCGACGTCATCAAACGCGCCCGGCTGGTCGAGCATCACAAGATCTCGCGCGAGGAATTGTCGGTGCGCGAGCATATGAGCGTTATCCTGCGGCGCCTGCAGAATGCCCGCTTCATGGAGTTCGGCGATCTTTTCGACCCGTCGCGCGGCGTGCCGGTCGTGGTGGTAAATTTCATCGCGATGCTGGAACTGTCGCGTGAAGCGCTGATTGAAATCACCCAGGCCGAGCCGTATGCGCCCATCTACGTGAGACTCGCGTATTCGCCGGCTTAAGCCTTCCGTGGCGCAAAAGTAGCGTAGGCCCTTCCCCTTGGAGCAGTGTTTTCAAAGCTGCCCGCCAGGAGACACCTGCTAGATGAAAGTCATCAGCTCGATCCATGAACTGCGCGACCAGTTGCGCGGCCAGAACCGAACCGCCTTCGTCCCGACCATGGGTAACCTGCACGAAGGCCACCTGTCGCTCATGCGGCTGGCGTGCCAGCATGGGGACCCGGTAGTCGCCAGTATCTTCGTGAACCGGCTGCAGTTCGGACCGAACGAAAATTTCGATAAATATCCGCGCACGCTGCAGGACGACATCGAAAAGCTGCAGTCCGAGAACGTGTACGTGCTGTTCGCGCCGACCGAAGCCAACCTGTATCCGGAGCCGCAGCAGTATCGCGTTCATCCGCCGACCAACCTGGGTGACATCCTAGAAGGCGAATTCCGGCCGGGTTTCTTCCAGGGCGTGTGTACGGTCGTGATGAAGCTGATGTCCTGCGTGCAGCCGCGCGTGGCCGTCTTCGGCAAGAAGGATTATCAGCAACTGATGATCGTGCGGCAGATGTGCCATCAGTTTGCGCTGCCCACGGAAATCATCGCGGCTGAAACCGTACGCGACGCCAACGGCCTGGCGCTCAGCTCGCGCAATCGCTTTCTGCAAGCGGCCGAGCGCGCCGAGGCGCCGGTTTTGGCAAAAACGCTGAATCGCATACGCGACGCGGTGCTGACGGGCAATCGCGACTTTGCATCGATAGAAAAAGAAGCCGTGGAGTCGCTCGCGCAGCGTGGCTGGCAGCCCGATTACATCGCGGTGAGAAAACGTGTGGACCTGCTGCTGCCAGGCCCGGCCGATGTCGCAGCCCCGCTCGTGGTGCTGGCCGCCGCCAAGCTGGGCACGACCCGCTTAATTGATAACCTGGAAATTTGAGCGAGAAACGCATGCAGCGAACGCTTTTGAAATCGAAGATTCACCGCGCCACGGTCACGCATTGCGAACTGCATTACGAAGGTTCGTGCGCTATCGACGAGGATTTGCTGGAAGCCGCGAATCTGGTTGAAAACGAGCAGATTGATATCTGGAACGTGAACAATGGCGAGCGCCTGACGACCTATGCCATCAAGGGCGAGCGTGGCAGCGGGATGATTTCGCTGAATGGATCGGCAGCGCGCCGGGCGCAACTGGGCGACCTGGTGATTATCGCGGCGTTCGCGCTGGTCGATGAGGCCGAATTGAAGGCAGGCTGGAAGCCGGATCTCGTGTTTGTCGATGAAAAGAACCGTATCAAGGGAAACCGCGACCATGTGCCGACGCAGAACTGGACCTGAATCTGGTCTGGTGCGAAAACGCAAAAACGCCGGTTGGCCTTTCATGGAATTGAAGCCAACCGGCGTTTTTATGGCCGCAGGGGTCGTCCACATCCTCTTCTACTTCTTCGACACCCATTCAATAATCGGTTGCCACTGCTCGATATCCTTCTCCACCCGGCTTTGGGCGACGTCCCAGATGGTGAGCCCGTGCGCCGCGACCTGCACGTAGTTCTGCGTATCGCGGATAAAACCCAGCACCGGCAGGTCAAGCCTTTCCACGAACCGATGCAGTTGATCCGCTGATTTCGTCCGGGCATCCACCCGCATACCGACCACGCCAACCTCGATTGTCCCCTTGCGTACCGCCTTCTCCTTCTGCAGCCGTTCGAGAAATTCCTGGGTGGCGAGAATATCGAACATGGACGGCTGCAGCGGCACGATCACCTTGTCCGCCAGATCCAGCGCCAGCGCGAGACGAGTGCCGCGAATCCCGGCGGGCGTGTCGACAACTGCCTTTTCCAGGCCCCTGAGCGGCTTGGACGGCGCGTCAACGGTTTTCCACTCTTCTATCTTCGGTAGCGTGTCCGGGCGCAAGCCCAGCCAGCCGTGGGCTGACTGCTGCTTGTCCAGGTCCGCGAGCGCGACCCACTCGCCGTTTGCCGCAAAATAACCAGCCAGATTCGTAGACAGCGTGCTCTTGCCTACGCCGCCCTTCGGATTCGCTACCACGATCACCGTCATAGATTCAATCCACGCGTTGTCGACCGCGCCACGCCCTACACCCCGGCGTGCTGTAAGCGCTGCATTAAGTGAAAGTGAAAAGTTCGAGCCGTTGATACTATCGGATTTGCCTATTTCAATCCATGCGCGTCAACAACGCCGCTCAACTTCAAGGACTCCGCAACATGGCCACACTGCGCCCGGAAATCACCCTCGACTCCCTGCGGGAACGCCAGCGCGGCCGCTTGCCGGAGCTGCTCGGCGTGGAAGTGTCGTATCGCTGGAAAGCGGCACGCTCACCGGCAAGCTGACCGTGCGGCCCGAAGTGCTAGCACCGAACGGCTTCCTGCACGCGGCAACCGTGATCGGTCTTGCCGACACATGTTGCGGCTACGCCTGAATCGCCCACTTGCCCGAGGGTGCGAAGAATTTTACAACCATCGAAACGAAGAGCAACCACGTGGGCAAGGCACGCGAGGGGGTCATCACGGCGGCGACAGCCGTTTACCTGGACCGCAGCACGCAAATGTGGGACGCGATCATAACGAACCGAACGGCAAGGGTAAGACCATCGCGTTGTTTCGATGCACGCAGATGATCCTGTATTGAACGCGCGCCGGGAAATCGGGCGCTTCGTTCAGGCGAACATCGAACCGATGGCGTCAAGATCCAGCGCCTGCCTGAGGGTATCGGCGAAGCGGTCAAGCGAAGCCTCCCTCCCGTAGCGCCGAGTAATCAAGCGCGGCGGCATCGCGCAAACCCGCCCATTCGAGCAGCGCCGCACAGGCTTGCGGGGTATCGAAGATGCCGTACAGGTGGCGGCGATCTGGTTATCGGCGGAAATCGCACCGTCAGGACGCTCCCCGTCGAGCATCACCGCCGGCCGAGCAAGCGCTGTGCCCGTCGTGCGGCCCATGCGGATCTCGTAGCCTCGCACGGGAGTCGGCTCGGGGCGCTGCGGCTTAAGGTCAGCCGGCCGGTCACGTCGGTCAGCCGGCCGGTCACGTCGTCGAGCAGCTTGTCCGCCGTCAGAGTGGTGTCGAGATCGAGCAGGCCCAGGCCGTTTACGCAGCCAGCAGGCCCTTCGACCCCCTGCGGATCATCCACCGTGCGGCCCAGCATCTGCATGCCGCCACAAATGCCCAACACCTTGCCGCCGTACCGGAGATACCGCTCGATCACGCGATCCCAGCCGTTTTCGCGCAGCCAGGCCAGGTCGCGCTGCACGCTTTTCGACCCGGGCAACACGATCAGATCGGCCGGCGGCGTTGTCCTTGCACGCACATAGGAGAAATCCACTTGCACGTGCGCGCGCAGCGCATCGAAATCCGTATGGTTGCTGATGTGCGGCAACGCCGGCACGATCACCTTCAGCACCTCGCCAACGGCTTCGCCACGCGTGTGCGTGTGCAACTGGCTACATGTCCTCGGCATCCAGCGTCAGGCCATGCAGATAGGACACCACGCCAAGCACCGGCTTGCCGGTTTGCGCCTCCAGCCAGTCGAGACCGGGCTGCAACAGGCTGATATCGCCACGAAAACGGTTGATCACGAAGCCGCGAATCCGTTCCGTACCCTTTCGGTCTCCGATAAACAAGCCAGCGTCCCCAGCAAATGCGCGAACACACCGCCACGGTCGATATCTGCCACCAGCACCACCGGGCAATCCACGCGCTCGGCAAACCCCATGTTGGCGATATCGCGGTCCCGCAGGTTCACCTCGGCCGGGCTTCCCGCTCCTTCCACGATAATCGCGTCAAAACGCTGCTGCAGCCGGGCATACGAGACAAGAACGGCGTCGAAGGCAACAGTTTTATACGCGTGATACGCGCGGGCATCCAGATTGGCGTGCGCGTGACCGTGGATGATTACTTGCGCGCCGCGGTCGCTGGTCGGCTTGAGCAGCACGAAATTGAAGTCGATCTCCGCATCCACGCCCGCCGCGATGGCCTGCAGCGCCTGAGCGCGGCCAATCTCGCCGCCGTCCACGGTCACCGCGCTTTTCAGCGCCATGTTCTGCGGCTTGAACGGCGCTACCCGCATGCCGCTGCGCCGCGCGAGCCGGCACAAACCCGCGACCAGCGTGCTCTTGCCGGCGTCGGAAGTCGTACCCTGGATCATCAGCGTGCCGCGCGGTGAAAATTGCATGGGTGTTTCCGTGGTCATCGGTTCCATAGGTGGCGTCGGTTCTGCGGAAAGCCGTTATGGTAGCGCCCGCACAATATTGCGATGACTTCACCCAACCTCACCTTCCCTTCATCCTGGGCGGCGCGCGCTCAGGCAAGAGCGCCTACGCCGAACGGCTGGCCGCCGGTAGCGGTGTGCCCGTTACCTACGTGGCGACGGCGCGTGTTGGCGATGCCGAATTCGCTGTGCGCGTGGAGCAGCATCGCGAACGCCGCCCGGCGCATTGGGCGCTGGTCGAAGCACCGCTCGATCTGGGCGGCGTGCTGCGCGAACTGGATCGCGAAGGTCATGTGGTACTGATCGACTGCCTGACGTTATGGCTCGCCAACCTGCTGTTCCCCGTCGATGGCAGCAGGTCTGACGATCCGCCCGTCGGTCCCCCCGCTGCAAGCCTTCAGCGACTTCGACGCCGCGCTTTCGAACGTGCGCGGCAAGGTGATCGTGGTGAGCAACGAGATCGGGCTGAGCGTGGTGCCCATGGGATTGGTGACGCGCCTTTACGTCGATGAACTCGGCCGGCTCAACCAGCGCGTCGCCGCTGCGAGCACGCACGTGACCATGATGGTCACCGGCCTGCCGCTCGTATTGAAAGGCTAACCATGCTGCTGCTCTCCTTCTACGTCACGGCGATGCTCGCCATTGCCGGCGTCGTGATCGACCGGATCTTCGGTGAGCCGGCCACGCGGCATCCGCTGGTCGTGTTCGAGCGGCTTGCCACACGCATCGAAGCAAAAATGAATGAATACCGGGTTCCGCGCGCGGCCGGCGGGTATCCTCGCGTGGCTGCTGGCCGTCGTGCCGCCGGTGGCTGTGAGTTGGATTCTCGTGAGCGTGCTGCCGTTCGCCGCCGCGTGCGTGGTGCACGTCGCGCTGCTGTGGTTTTCACTCGGCGCCAATCGCCCGCGCGCTCGGGCTCGGCGATCTGGACGCCGCGCGCAAGCTGACGGCGCGGATCGTCTCGCGGGACACCGCTAACGCCGACGAAGCCGTGCTGTCCCGCGCAGCGGTGGAATCCGCGCTGGAGAACAGCAACGACGCAATTTTCGGCGCGCTGTTCTAGTTCGTCATCGCAGGCGGCCCGGGCGCGCTGATGTTCCGCTTCGCCAACATCCTCGACGCAATGTGGGGTTACCGGACACAGCGCTATCTCCGTTTCGGGTGGGCAGCAGCCCGTTTTGACGATGTCCTCAACTTCATGCCAGCCCGTCTCACCGCGGCCAGTTACGCCGTGCTCGGAGACACCCGCACGGCGTGGCGCTGCTGGCGCTGCTGGCGCATGCAGGCGCCGCTGTGGGATAGCCCGAACGCGGGGCCGGTGATGGCAGCGGGCGCCGGAAGCCTGAACGTGCTGCTCGGCGGCCCGACGATCTACCACGGCACGCTGGAAACACGGCCGGTGCTCGGTTTCGGAATGACCCCCTCGCCGCGGCATGTGCTGGCGGCGCTGTGGCTGGTCGAACGCACGATACTGCTGTGGCTCGCCATCCTGCTGGTGCTGGCTTTCACGGGCGTGGGGTTCTCCGGCATGGCAGGAATCTGCGGGAAGCCTCGCGTCGATACGGGATCGCACTGGGCGACTGCCTGGATTTATCGACAGGGATTAATCCGCGTGCGTATCCCGTGCCACCGGTGCCAATGGATGCATGGCGCCGCTTGCCCGAAGACGTCGATGGTCTGGCCGAGCTTGCAGCGCGCCATTATGGCGCGCCAGGGGCGCTGCCGGTTGCAGGCAGTCAGGCCTCGATTCGTGCGTTGCCGGGCTTGTTGAAACCCGGCGTCGCGGCCGTTGCGCCCTTGACCTATGGCGAATACGCGCCCGCGTTTGAGCGCGCCGGGCATCGGATCGTGATACTCGATGTCGCGTCGGCTCCTTTAACGGATGGCATCGATCATGTAATCGTTGCGAATCCTAACAATCTGACGACCGAACGTGTCGGACATGATGTGCTGCTGGGGTGGCATGAGCAATTGGCGGCTCGCGGCGGCTCGCTGATCGTCGACGAAGCGTTCGCCGATGCCTACGGCGATGCATCAATGTCACTGGCGTCGGAGAGCGGGAGAGAGGGGCTGGTCGTGCTGCGCTCCGTAGGCAAGTTTTATGGACTCGCTGGGATTCGCGCCGGGTTTGTACTCGCGGCAGCGCTGCTACGCGATGCGCTTTCAGAAGCGTTTGGTGCGTGGACGGTAAGCGGTCCGGCACGGCACGCGGTCATGGTCGCGTTCAATGATTTTTCATAGCAAGGGCAGACGCGCGCCACGCTGGCTCGCGATAGTACAAGGTTGGCAGCGTTGATCCGCAGTCAAGGTTTCAATCCCCGCGCGACGCCCCTTTTTGTATGGTTCGAGACCGGCAAAAAGCGGCGCTGCTGCAGCACGCTCTGGCCACGCGCAGAATCTGGACACGGCTCTTCGAGCATGGCGCGTTGTGCGGATCGGTTTGACGGGATTGGAAGAGGAATGGGCGAGATTTGCGGAAGTGTTCGATGCAGCCGTGAAAGCGATCCGCTGAATGCTGACATGCTTCGATCACGCACCCCGCCACGCATGACACACCCGAACTCACGTACCTCATGATCTTGCGCCACTTCCTCGCACTGAGTTTCATCGCTGCGATTTTTGCATCGGCCCAAGCTTGCGCCAAAGCCCTCACCGTCACCGACGACACCAGCGCCACCGTCACCCTCGCCGCCCCGGCAAAGCACATCGTGAACTTTGCGCCGCATGTCACCGAACTTCTGTTCGCCGCGGTCGGCGGCGCGCGCGTCGTTGGTGCGGTCAACTATAGCGACTACCCGCCGCAAGCCAAATCTATCTCGGGTGTTGGCGGATAACAAATCGCTGGACCTCGAACGCATCGTCGCGATGAAACCCGACCTGATCGTCGTCTGGCGCCACGGCAATGCAATGCGGCAGGTCGACAGGTTGTGCGAACTGCACGTGCCGCTGTTTTTCAGCGAGCCGCACAGGCTGAACGATGATATCCCTGTCACCATCGATAAACTGGGCGTCCTGCTCGGGACATCGGCTCAGGCGAACAAGGCGTCGGACGCGTTCCGTCACGACATCGCCGGCTTGCGGACGCGTTATTCGAACCGGCCGCCGGTGAGCGTGTTTTACCAGGTCTTGGACGAGCCGCTAATGGACGCTCAACGGGACGCACATCATCAGCGAAGCGATAGATCTATGCGGCGGCCACAACGTTTTCACCGACCTGAAACCGCTGGTGCCCACCATATCGACTGAAGCTGTGCTCGCCGCCGATCCCGAAGCGATCATGACGGCCACGCCGGGCGCAACGAGTTTGGAACATGCGTTGCCGTCGCTGGATGCGTGGTGCAAATGGCCTTTGATAAAAGCCGTCGCGCGCAACAATCTGTTCGGTATCGACGGTGACCTGATCAACCGGCCGACGTCGCGTCTTGCGCTCGTGGCAGTGACCTTGTGTGAAGACCTGGAATTAGCCAGGACGCGCTGTCCGCATTAGAGATTCAGGCGTTCCACCAGCACAGCCATTCATTGCGCACGCGTTTCAACCAGACGATTGCGCCGAAATCCAGCGGCCATTGAATCGCGTTCACGCGCCGGACGCCGAGTAAATGAGAGGTCAGTACACGGATGACACCGGCATGCGTCACCGCGTGAACGGGACCAGTAGTGTTGGCGGTACAAACGGAATCGGCCCAACCCACCACGCGCTTGGCGAACTGCGCGACACTCTCCCCGCCGTGCTCGCGGGCGTGTTCAAGATCTTCCGCCCACGCATCGAGCATCGCGCGATCAAGGCCGTCCCAGCGCTGCCCTTCCCATGTGCCGAAATCGAGCTCCTGCAAACATGCATCGGCTTGAATAGGACCGAGTGCTTCCGCCAGCAAGCGGCATCGGCTTAGCGGACTCGTGTGCCAGACACCGTCAACCAGCGGCACTTTCAGCAGCCGAAACCGGTCGCCCAGCACACGCGCAGAATCAGCCACATCGCCGAGAAGCGGGACATCAGTGCTGCTATAACAAATACAAATCCCGGTGTTTATGCCAACAGCAGGAGGCGAATCAGGACGAGATCCATCCGAGTCCAATCAGGTAGATAGTGAGTTCAAAAATTTGCTGCGCGAAGCCGAGGCAGTCGCCGGTATAACCGCCGATACGCTTGACGAAGTAGCGTCCCATCGCAAAGCGCAACACACCAAGTGCCGCGATCATCACGCAACCAAGCCGCCAGTCGGGCCAGAAAAGCCACGGCAATCCGAATAGTGCAGCTAAAACAAACGCGCTTGCGCTCATCTTCTGCGCGACCGGTTTCGCCTTGCCTTCAGCACGTACATAGTCGGGCGTGCAGCTTACCGCATGCGCCGCGACAATCATCCACGCCGTACGCAACGGCAGCATAGTGGCCAATGTCTGCCACTTGAGCGCAAGCACAACGATCAACGCAGTCGTGCATGATACGCAACGCATCCTCGCGGGCGTACGCGCCGCCAAAGGCATCGGCGCAATCGGCAAGGCCGTCCTCGTAGAACGCCCCAGTGACAAGCAGCGTTGCCGCCATCGACAGCAACACGGCCACGCCCGCCGGAAACACCTGCAGCGCAGCAAGATAAACGACCGCACCGAGCCCGCAGACCAGTGCGCCGATCAACGAGAAATAACGCGCCGCCGCATTCAGATAATGCGCTTCGAAACCAACCCAACGCGGTACCGGCACGCGGGTGAAATACCCGAGCGCAGTGAAAAAGTAGCGGAGTTCCTGCGATGGCCGGTTCATGACGGGATCACACGGCCTTGTCGGATACACCGGCCGATTCGAAACTGGCCATTTCATTGATGAACGCCACCGCCGCGCGCAACAGCGGCAATGCGAGCACAGTGCCGGTGCCTTCGCCCAGACGCAATCCAAGTTGCAACAACGGCTCGGCGTTGAAATGTTCCAGCATGCGCCCGTGGCCCGTTTCATCCGATGCATGCGTAAACACGCAGTAATCACGGACGGCCGGGTTAGGCGCGTGAGCGACAAGCAACGCCGACGTAACAATAAAATCATAGACCAGAATCGTTATGCGCGCGTCAGCCGCCGCGAGAAACGCTCCCACGATCATCGCAATTTCAAAGCCGCCGAAGGTGGCCAGAGTCTCGACCGGATCGGTGGATGCAGCGTGTTTCGCCAACGCCGCGGCAAGCACATCGCGCTTGTGGTTCAAGCCGGCGTTGTCGAGTCCCGTGCTGCGTCCCATGCAAGCATCGATCTTGACGTTGCAGATCCTGCTCATCAGGCACGCCGCCGATGTGTTCGCGATCCCCATCTCGTCGAAGCCAATCACGTTGGTCCCGAGCGCCGCGTGCAATGGCTTGCAAGAGTTCGTCTCGCGTCATCGCCGGTTCGTTTGCGAAGTTGCGCTTATCGCCACGCCGGATCGCTGCATCGACGAACCCTGCCGCCGCCGGCGACGTGCTCGCCACACCCGCGTCCACCACTTCGAGCGTCATGCCCGCCGCCTTCGACAACGCATTGATCGCCGCCCCGCCCGCGATGAAATTCGCGACCATCACCATCTGCACGGTGACTTCCTGCGGAAACGGGCTCACGCCTTCGGCAGCAATGCCATGATCGCCGGCTGCTCGATACGTGACTTTAAAGTCCGCTGGACCAGCCCGATCTGGAGCCCGAGTGATTCGAGCCGTCCAAAACTGCCGAGTGGTTTTGTCTTCGTATCGATCAGGTGTTGCAGCTCGGCCGACATGGATTGATCGAGCGGTTCAGGATGGGGAAGTGTGTCGTTCATAGTGATGTTGTAAGGTGAGGTTGAACGCATCACGGTCACGAGCGCCTCGTGACCGTCCTGCTAGATCAAGGTAAGCGGATAGCCGAACGCAGCACCGCACGCTCGGGCGTGAGGACATCGCGAACGAGGCCGGCATACGCGTGGCCGGCGCCATCGAGCAACAAAGCGTGCGTGGCGAAACGCCGGGCAAGGTTCAGATCGTGACACGAGAAAATCACACTGCGTTGTTTCGACCTGACCTACCCACTCAGCGCTTCCAGACAATCAATTTGATGATGCACGTCGAGATGCGCGAGCGGTTCGTCAAGCAACAATAGCGGCGCGTTCTGGCACAAGGTCGCTGCCAGTGCCACGCGCTGACGTTCGCCGCCGGAGAGCGACAGGACATCGCGTGAAGCGAACTCGGCCAAACCGAGCATATCCAGCGCCGCGTGCGCAGCTGCGCGGTCCGCTTCGCTTTCCCACCCCCGTGAGACGAGGAAAGCGGTTGAGCATGACGGTATCGAGAACGGTGGCGCTGAATGCATCATGCAAGGCTTGCGGCATCAACGCGCGACGGCGGACGAGTTCGCTCGCACCCCAGGCGCTCAACTCCTTTACATCGAGGGAAATCGCATTCGATGCCGTCTTCGATACCCCCGCCATCGCCGCGATCAACGTCGTGTTGCCCGCGCCGTTCGGACCGGCGACGCACCACATTTCGCCGGGCGCGAAGGTCTACGTGAGATGCGTGACCTGAAGTCCGTTCATGGCGCGCGCCTGAGGAGCATCCACAAGAACACCGACACTCCGATCAGCGCGGTGATGATACCCACCGGCAACTGCGCCAGCGCGATCAGGTCCGCACCCATCACAGCCAGTCTGCCCGCAAGCGCTAATGCCAGCATGCGCTGATCGTTGCCGAACGCGAGCCGCAACACATGCGGCACCACAAGCCCGATAAACCCAATGGTCCCTGCGGTTGTGACCGCAGCGGCGGCTGCCAGCGACGCAACGAGATATACGCGCAGCCTCAACTGCATGACCCGCAGCCAAGTGCCTCGGCCGCTACGTCGCCACGCAGCAGGACGTTGAGCTGAGGCGCAGCCGGCATGATCGCGACCAGCGCAATCGCGAGCGCGATCAAGGCGGTCCACGGCATCGCAACGCCGTTCAGATCACCGGTCAACCAGAACACCATGCCGCGCAAGCGGTTCTCGGGCGCGACCGCGAGCATGAGCGTGATCAACGCGCCCTACCCCGCCGCGATCACCGCCCCGGTAAGCAGCAACCGGGGCGATGTGTCCTGCGGCTCGCCACGCCACAACTCGCGCCGGGCGAGTCCGAGCACGAGCAGTATCGATAAGAACGCGCCCGCAAAAACGGCAACGTCGATGTTCCACCACGACAGGGAGAACAACATCGCGGCGAGCGCGAACGCAGCTGCCCCGCCCGATACCCCGATACCCCCCAAGCACATAGGGTTCAGCCAGCGGATTGCGCAGCAAGACCTGCAGCAGCGCGCCGGCCATGCCAAGCAAGGCACCCGCCGCAAAGCCGCCGAGCGCGCGCGGCAGGCGCAAGCTGAGCACGATTTCATCGATCACGTCAGTCGACTGCGACGCGAGCGCCTGCATCACCCGCAGTGGCGAGACAGCGACACTCCCCAAGCGCCAGCGACACCACGAACACAGCGAACGCGGCCAGCCCGAGCACGGTCCAGATCATGAAAGCACGCCGGGCGTTCATGCGTTTAACTTTCACCGCGGCTGCCGGCTGGGTGTGACAGAGGCATCGCGACGCGGCATGTTGTACGAGTGCGCAAGCTGGTAGTCCTTGTTGAAGAGATCATCGAGGTTGCCGACAAGCGGACCGCTCCACGGAATGGCAGCGCTTCGGATGATCGACGGATTGCCGCTGAACGGATAGTACAGACCGACGATGCTTGAAGCACAACGGATGATCGCCACCGTCCCGGGTGAAGACCTGCCAACCGAGTTCGAGCCATACGGCGTCGACGCATTGCCGTTCACCGCTGACACGTGTTCGAGCATCCGTTGCAAGCGTTGCGCTGCACCACGTCCCTCGACTTCGCCCTCACACCATTGATCCGCACTGGCGAGCGGACTGACGGTGCACCGCGCAAAAACAATCCCGCCAGATATCAGCTCTACGCGGTCAATAGGGGAGACCGGTCCGGTTGAAGCCCGCGCGGCCCACTCCCCGCAGATCCATGCTGAATGTACGGAACGGAACTCAGCCGCGAAACCGTGTGCTCCCCACGGTCGATATCCCGGCTGCCGGACGCCGTTTCGAGTGGTGAAATGGGCCGAACAACGCGCGCCGGGACCGACTTGCAACTTGCGTTGTAGTCGCTTACCGTTGCGGGGGGGCGGCGCAGGTTCGCTCGTCCGGGCGAACTCCGCTCGCGGCTTTCCGTCTAACTGCACGCAGGCTGGCACGCACGAGCCACCAGGGTGGCGGGAGTTTAAGAGCGGCACAATGGCCCGTCGAGAAAGCAGGACAAAGCAGGCGGACTGTCTTCGCCGTGGTTCGATTATTCGATTTACCCTTGTTTTAAGGGCTCTCGAGTGATATTTCGACAAACGCTCGCACGCCTGAATGAATGGGAGAATGAATCCCTATAAAACGTTTCCCCCTACAAATAAAGAGCCGCGCCCATGCTTTGAAGACTGACTGCTGTTACGTCTGGAAACGAACCAAATTTCTGAAGCGCCGGAGAAGCGCGCTAAAATGCAAGGTCTTAAGAGGACGCAGCACATGCTCAACGAACTCGAATCACTGTCACAGAATATCGGCCGGCTGATCAAGATCAGCGAACTCCATCATCAAGCGAAGAACGTGTTGGCCCAGCAACTCGAACAGTTGCGCGCCGACTATGCCAACACGCAGGGCGAACTTGCCGCCGTGCGCGCAGAACGCGACACACTGGTGGCGGAGCGGGACTCGCTGTCGGCCAAGATCGACGACGCGCAGATTCGCCTCAACGCGATTCTCGAAAAATTGCCGCGTGCGAAAGCTGCACCGGAGCCGGATAACCAGCTTGCCATTTTGCCTCCCGATGGTGGCATCGAACCGGATACCGCCGACTTGGCGCACGGTGCGTTGCACGAAGAATCACACCATCACGGAGAAAAGGCATGACGTCTAAACAGATCGAGGTATCCATTCTCGGCGCGCAGTATCGGCTCGCGTGTTCGCCGGAAACCGAAGGCGCATTGCGTGAAGCGGTAGCGCGCGTAGATGCGGAAATGTCGAAAGTGCGAAACGCCAGCAGCTTGCGCGGCACGGATCGGATCGCGGTAATGGCGGCGTTGTCGCTGGCGTCGGAATTGCTCAAGCTGCAAAACAGCGTGCGTCACGGCGAAGCGTTCCCGGCCGAAGAAATTCGCCGCACCATGCATCAAATGAACGAGCAACTGAATGTCGTGATTTCACAATCCGAAGCGCAGTAGTTGCCGCGATAGTCAGTGGTCAGTGGCCGGAGTCCTGGCACGATTCCACGGTTTGTCTCTACTTCATGGTGCATTTAACAAATGCATCGGTCACTATATAAAGTTTTCCTGGATCGTTGGTGCATCGTCTCGTCGATTGGTGTAAAGTGGTCCCTCCCTGCCTGGTTTGCCAAGGTCATATATTCCTTGAACCAATGCCTATGTGCACGGTTGTGGGACCTTGTAGTACTAGCGAGCGCGTCACTCTGTCTGATGAGCCCAAGGTGCTGCTTACTGCGACCAATCTTGAACCCAGGTTCAGGATGCCGGCCTAGCGGCTTGGGCGGGGACCCTTTTTAAGCAGCATGCGTATTTGTTTTACGCATGCTGACGAATAGTCGAGAAGCGGTTGAGTTGACTGAATGGACTAACGGCGCTGGAGTTTCTCCGGCGCCGTTTTCTTTTGCATTGTGAATAATGCATCGTGCATGCTTCTTTGCGCGGCAACTTTCTCCATGGAAGACATTCATGCACTACTGGCTGATGAAGTCGGAACCGAACGAAGCGAGCATCGACCATCTTGCTCACGCTCCGAAAAAAACGCTGCCCTGGACTGGCGTGCGTAATTACCAGGCACGCAACTTCATGCGAGACGGCATGCAGATTGGCGACGGCGTGCTGTTCTATCACTCGAGTTGTCCGCAGCCAGGAATCGTCGGCATCGCGAAGGTGTCGTCGGCTGCTTATCCCGACCCGACCCAATTCGATTCCACCAGCCACTACTACGACCCCAAGTCATCGCCGGAAAAGCCGCGCTGGTTGCTCGTTGACGTCCGCTTCGTGAAGAAGACGCCGCTCATTCCGCTCGCCGCGCTACGCGATCATGCGGAGCTTGCCGACATGCAAGTGCTCGCCCGAGGCAATCGGTTGTCAATCACACCGGTCACCGAAGCACAATGGCGCTTTATCACCGAGCACCTATTGTAACACCGTTGAAAGGAACTTCGCGTGCATGAGAGGCGCCTAAGCTTCGCGTCACATGACACGCACTCATGCTTACGGAGTTAGATGATGACAAAGAAAAACACCACTTCCACACTGGCAACCGTTGTGCTGCTTGCGGACGCTGCCATGGCACAGAGCGCTTTTGCGCAAAGCGTCGTTCAGGCCGAGCCGTCGGGCGTGTTGTCGCTGGCAGCACAGGCCAGCGCAGACGTGCCGCAGGACGTGGTCGACATCACGCTGTTCTATGAGCAGGAAGTGCAAGACCCGGCCTCGCTGACAACGGTACTCAATCAACGCGCCGAGGCAGCGCTGCGTCAGGTCAAGGGTGTCGATAACGTCACCGCGCACAGTGGTTCGTTCACCGTCTACCCGTCGACGGATCGCGATGGCCGCATCTCCGCATGGCGCGGCCGCAAGGAAGTCGTGCTGGAGTCGAAGAACTTCACGGCAGCATCCAAGCTCGCAGGCAAGATGAGCGAGTCAATGCAGGTGTGCAGCGTGACGTTCTCGCTGTCGCCGCGCGCGGCGGAGCAGAAGCTGTCGACGCAGGCCATTGCTTCGTTTAAGCAGCAGGCACAGAGTTCGGCGCAGGCGGTCGGCTACAGCGGTTATGCGATCCGCGAGGTGATTGGCCACAACGGGTCATCACCGCGTCCGGTCATGATGATGGCCGCACGCAGCATAAGCGCGGTGCAAAGATGTCAGTGCCCATGGCGCTGGAAGCAGAAACCTCGACGGTGACCGTGAATGTCTCGGGTTCGGTACAGATGAACCGCTAGGCGTTCAAGTCTCGCGATATAAAAAAGCCTCGCTGCGTGCGAGGCTTTTTCATGGCATTTGCAAAGGCTGAAGTCTCGTTCAGGAGAGTTTCGCGGACTCTGAAGGCACTGCGCGCCCACGTCGATACGACCAGATGAGCAGGCCAATTCCGCCAATGATCATGGGCAGTGAAAGCCATTGGCCCATGGACAGATTCATGGCCAGCAGGCCGAGATAATCGTCGGGTTCACGCGCGAATTCAACCGTGAAGCGCGCGAGGCCGTAACCAATCAGAAACACCGCCGAAATCGCGCCCACCGGCCGCTGCTTGCGCGATATCGACCACATCACGATAAACAGTGCGAACCCTTCCAACGCGATCTCGTACAACTGCGACGGATGGCGCGGCAGCATCTGGTAACGCTCGAAGATCTCATTCAAATGCCACTGCGCAGCTTGCTGCGGATGGGTGCGCAGCCAGATAGCGTCATCGGGGGATGCGTTCTGGAACAGCATGGCCCACGGCGCGTTCGGATTGGTCACACGACCCCACAACTCGCCGTTGATGAAGTTGCCGAAGCGTCCCGCCGCGAACCCGAGCGGAACCAGCGGCGCGACGAAATCGGTGACCTGCAGCCAGGTCCGCTTGCGTTGCCATGCGAACACAATCATGGCGGTTATCACGCCGAGCATGCCACCGTGGAAGGACATGCCGCCCTCCCACACCTTGAAGATATCGAGCGGATTCGTCAAGTAGAAACTCGACTTGTAGAACACTACATAGCCAATCCGACCGCCCAGGATGGTGCCTAGCACCCCGTAAAACAGGATGTCGTCGATATCCTTCGTCGTCCACCCTTGCGCCGCAACGTATGGCAAGCGCAGCCGGAAGCGGCCGATGACGATGCACTGGATGAACGCCAGCAGATACATGAGGCCATACCAGCGCACAGCGAGCGGACCGAGATGAAGCGCGATGGGATCGAAGTTGGGGTGAATGAGCATGTTTCTAGTTTCTATTTACGTGTTGAGGTCACGGCAACGCTGGCAGGGTAGCCGCACGAGTGCGCAACTATATCGATAGAACCGGCCAGCACCGGGCTGACCTCCGCCGCGCGCCACACGAGTCCGGTCTCGACAACCGGTCCGGATTCGAACAACGGACGATACACCACTCCGGTGCTGCGCAAATGACGCAGCGATTGCGGCTCGAGCGCGACACCAATGCCAACCGATACCAGGCTGACAATGGTCTGCATCTGGATGGCTTCCTGCCCGACACGCGGCATCAGGCCAGCCGCGCCGTAGCCCCATAATCATATGTCATAGAAACCGGGCGCGAGACGCCGTGGAAAGACGACGAGCGGCGCATCGGCGAGTTGATGCAGATGCAGGCTGACGGGGGTCTCCGACCACTCTTCGGCGCCCTGCCCGAGTTCGGCCGCGGCGTTGTCCGACATGGCGATAACCAGCAGCTCGCGCGTGATCGGCAAATACGAGAGCGCGACGGCATGGCGCGGCGGCAGCGGGGGAATGACGAGCCCGGCGTCTATCCGGCCCGCCACCAATTCTTCCACCTGCACGTCGCTGGTCGTTTCCACGAGTTGCAGCCGGACACCAGGGTAGCGGGCGCCAAAATCGTGCAGCAGCGGCAGGAGGCCGTAATCGGCGGTGGAAACGAACGCGAGGGACAAGACCCCCGCCTCACCCCGCGCGAGCGACTGCGCAAGCGGACGCAGGCCGTCCGCGCCCGCGAGCAGCCGACGCACCTCCGGCAGCAGATCCTTGCCCACGGGCGTCAGTTTGACGGAGCGCTTCGTACGCACGAACAGAACCACGCCGAGCATGTCTTCCAGCGCCTGGATGGCCTGCGACAAGGGCGGCTGCGTCATCGCGAGCCGCACTGAGACCCGTCCGAAGTGCATTTCTTCGGCAATCGTCGGCAAAATACCGCAACAATCTGAGTTCGATGTTCCGCGCTTCCACCAATATGTTCCGCGACCTGGAAACCCCAAGACCCAAACCCTATATTATACACGCGTTCGCACAAGCTTCATCCTTTCGCGATCAAACAATAAAATTCTCAAGGAGCCCCCACATGGCCTTCAATCGCCGCTCGAAAAACATCACGCAGGGCATCGCGCGTTCCCCGAACCGCTCGATGTATTACGCCCTTGGCTACAAGGAAGAAGACTTTGATAAGCCGATGATTGGCATCGCCAACGGTCTCATTCCACCATCACGCCGTGCAACTCGGGCCTGCAAAAGCTCGCCGATGCCGCGATCAAATCGATCTGCAAGTCCGCAGGTTTTCGGCACGCCGACCATCTCGGACGGCATGTCGATGTGCACCGAAGGCATGAAGTACTCGCTGGTGTCGCACGAAGTGATCGCTGACTTGAAACGGCAGTGCAAGGCCAGTGGATGGACGGCGTGGTCGTGATCGGCAGCTGCGACAAGATCATGATCGGCCTCGCGCGCATGAACGTGCCTGGCATCCACGTGTATGGCGACACGATCCGTCCGGCAACTGGAAAGGCAAGGACTTGACTATCGTCTCGTCGTTTGAAGCAGTGGGTGAGTTCTCGGCCGGGCGGATGTCGAAGGAAGATTTCGACGGCATCGAGAAAAACGCGTGCCCGTCGAGTGGTTCGTGCGGCGGCATGTACACGGCCAACACCATGAGCTCGTCGTTCGAGGCGCTCGGCATGTCGCTGATGTATTCATCGACCATGGCGAACCCCGACGAAGAAAAGGTCACGTCCGCAGCGGAATCGGCACGTGTGCTGGTCAAAGCGGTCAAGGCCGACCTCAAGCCGCGCGACATCATCACGAAGAAATCGATTGAAAACGCTGTCGCGCTGATCATGGCGACGGGCGGCTCGACCAATGCTGTGCTGCACTACCTGGCTATCGCCCATGCGGCGGAAATGGAATGGAGCATCGACGACTTCGAGCGCATGGCAAAAAAGTGCCGGTGATCTACAACCTGAAGCCGTCGGGTCAGTACGTGGCGACCGATCTGCACAAAGCCGGCGGTATTCCGCCAAGTGCTGAAGATCTTGCTCGACGCGGGCATGCTGCACGGCGATTGCATCACGATCACGGGCAAGACCATTGCGGAAGAACTGAAGGACTTGTCGTCAAAGCCGCGCGCTGACCAGGACGTGATTTTCCCGATCACAAAGCTCTCTATGACGAAGGCCACCTGGCAATCCGAAGGGCAACCTGGCGCCGGACGGCGCCGTAGCAAAGATCATCGGCCTGAAGAACCCTGTCATCACCGGCCCGGCGCGCGTGTTCGAGGACGAGCAAAGCGCGATGACCGCAATTGTCGCGGGGCAAGTCAAGGCGGGCGATATCGTGGTGTTGCGTTATCTCGGCCCGAAGGGCGGTCCGGGCATGCCGGAAATGCTGGCGCCGACTTCAGCAATCATCGGCCAGAGGTTGGGTGAATCGGTGGGCCTGATTACCGACGGACGCTTCTCCGGCGGCACGTGGGGCATGGGTGGGTCACGTTGCGCCCGAAGCGTATGCGGGTAACATGATCGCGTTCATCAAGGAAGGGGACTCGATCACCATCGACGCTCACAAGCTGCTGTTGCAACTGAACGTGGACGACGCAGAGATCGAGCGCCGTCGCGGGGAGTGGAAGCAGCCTGCGCCGCGATATACACGTGGCGTGCTGGCCAAGTATGCTGCACTCGCGTTGCCGGCGAACAAGGGCGCGGTAACGGGCTGATCGAGGGTTGATTGCTGGCTGTTTTTCGCTTGGCGCTGGTGGACCGTTTCAGGTTCTGCCGGGGCTGGCGGAGATCAATGCTGGATTAATGCTGCACCAGGCCGGGCTCGGGCCCAGCGGGAACTGCAAACTACCCGCGCCCTCGCCGCTCCAGTTCGTCCGCCACCGCCTCGCGCACCCATTGCGTCAACTCGGTTTCCAGCGCCAACGCAACCTCCCGCGTAATCTGGCTGACCAGCCAGTTGGAATGCTCCGCAACGACTCCGCCCTGCAGCGCTCCTCGATCAGCGCCCGGCCATCGCCTGTCAAAAAGTGAGTAAACCGCCCGCGCAGCCTGTCCGCGATCACATCGGCGTCGCGATCCGCGCCGTACGCAAGCTCCTCGCGTGAGGGTGCCGCCACAGGCGACAACATCGGCTCCGGCACACGCGGTGCAACACGGGCACGGTCAGGCCGGGAATGGAAGAATCGAAGTTTTCGGGTGTTTCAGCCGTATCGGGCGCGGTGGTGGGCACGGTGGACTCTGTCTCTTGATGGCAGGCAGACTTCAGGCTAACGGCGGGCGTTTCGCGATTATACCGCGTGGCCGTTGCGCCCCGACTGAGCGGGGTACTCAGCCGCCCTGCTTGTAGTTGTTGAGCACATAGCCCCGATCACGATAGAACCTATACCGGTCGCGCCCAGCTACGAGTTCGTGTTCCTCGTTGCTGACCACTTCCAGCAGGCGTTCAAACCGCGCGAACTGCGGCGGTACGGTTGCACCGAGGTTTAACAGGATCTGGTGCAGCGGACCCTGCACCAGCGACTCCAGCGACGCAGTCAGCCACACCGGCGTCTCAGCCGCCAGCGCGCTGTTCGCCATGCAATGCGGCACGAACTCGAGCGGCTTGAACGTCCACAATTGCTCGTCGAACCGTTTCAACCGCTCGGGTTCGGCCAGCACGATCAGTGGCTGGCGGCTCAGGTAGGCCTTGCGCACGAGACGGCAGGCGTACGCGATCAAATCCCCGACATTCGAATGGAAATCGATTCGCGTCATGCCCGCCCCTCCACGCTCGCTCACGCTTGCTTCAACCACGCTCATTCGCCCGCACGATCAACCAGGAACTGCGTGAGCAGCGGCACGGGACGTCCGGTTGCGCCCTTTGCGGCGCCACTTTTCCACGCCGTACCCGCGATGTCGAGGTGAGCCCACGGGTAGTTCTGCGCGAAACGCGACAGGAAACACGCCGCCGTAATCGCGCCGCCCGGCCGGCCGCCAATGTTCGCCACATCGGCGAAATTCGACTTCAGCAGGTCCTGGTATT
Source organism: uncultured Caballeronia sp. (assembly GCA_940588625.1). Lineage (GTDB taxonomy): Bacteria > Pseudomonadota > Gammaproteobacteria > Burkholderiales > Burkholderiaceae > Caballeronia. Next base: position 4,447 of record CALNPU010000024.1, on the reverse strand, counting down.
CGTCGTCGAGCGGCATGCGCCAGGTCGGGTCGATGACTTCTTTCGATGCATCCAGCAACTCGCCCGCCAACGCGTCGTCCTTTGAGAACAGGCCCGAGTTGTAATGGCCAAGCGCGACCACGCACGCGCCCGTGAGCGTGGCGATGTCGATCACGGCAGCGGGTTTGAAACGTTCCACGTAGGTCAGCGCGTCGCAAAGAATCAGGCGGCCTTCCGCGTCCGTATTCAGCACTTCGATAGTTGTGCCCGACATGGACGTGACAATGTCACCCGGCTTCACTGCGTTGCCGGCCGGCATGTTCTCGCAGGTCGGCACCACGCCGATCACGTTGAGTTTCAGGCCCATTTCCGCGATGGTGCGCATGGTGCCGAACACGGAACCGGCACCGAGCATGTCGTACTTCATCTCGTCCATGCCTTCGCCCGGCTTGATGGAGATGCCGCCGGTGTCGAACGTGATGCCCTTGCCGACTAGCACGACCGGAGCGGCCTTCGCGCCTGCGCCCTGGTGATGCATCACGATGAATGCAGGCGGTTCGACCGAGCCTTTCGCGACCGACAGGAACGAACCCATGCCCAGCGCTTCGATCTGCTTCTGGCCAAGCACTTCCACCTTCAGCTTGAACTTCTTGCCCAGCTTTTTCGCGGTATGGCCGAGATACGTGGGCGTGCAGACGTTCGGCGGTAAGTTGCCGAGATCGCGCGTGAGATCCATGCCGTTGGCGAGCGCCGTGGCGTGTTTCACGGCGAGCTTCGCGGCTTTTTCGGCGGCGGCGTCAATGCTAAACACCACTTTCTTCAGCGCCTGATCGCCTTTTTCCGGCTTGCTTTTCATCTGCGTGAACTTGTAGGTCAACTCGCGCAGCGCGAGGATGGCGCAGCGCACACCCCAGTCGCTGGTGCGTTCCGGCACCGGCAGTTGCGCGAGCGTGAAGGCCACGTTTGCGATCTTCGTGGCAAGCAGCGCCCGCCAGGCGGCGCGCGCGGCTTCCGTGTAAGCCTTCTGATTGAAAGCGTCTTGCTTGCCGAGCCCGACCAGCAAGATCCGTAACGCGCCAATCCCCGTCACTTCGGTCAGCATCAGCGTGGGACCTGCCTTGCCGCTCATGTCGCCGGCTTTCACCGTGCGCGTGAGCAGACCCTTGGTCACCAAATCCATCTCGCGGGCCGCGCCCGTCAACGTTTGCGCTTCGAACACTCCGAGCACTACTACATCGACATCGGCCTTCCCGTTAAGGAAACCATTTGCCGAGCCTTTGCTCCAATCACAGGCTCTTATGCTAAAGTCCATCGCGCTTATCCTCGGATAAAATCTGGGCTGAAGGATGAAAGCCGCAATTATCCGCTATTTTTTCCGAGGCGGTCGCAGGCAGCGATACTCTTATTGAATGTCTCACTCACGACTCGTTCTCATGACCCGTTCAATTGGCACGTTTGTCATGGCGTGTGGCGCAAACGCGGACCGCACATAATCCAACCGCCTAGTCGCCGCCGGTTTCCACCTTACAATCAATGATCTTCGAACGTTCCCTTCAACGTGAACTCGCGTATACGGCTGGCGCCGTATTCATGGTGCTGCTCACGATCATGCTGACCACGATGATGATTCGCATCGTCGGCTTTGCAGCATCGGGGCAAGTCGACCCGCGCGACGTCGTCGTGCTGATCGGCCTCACCGTCATCGGCTATCTTGCCGTGATCATGATCGTGACCCTGTTCGTCTCTATCCTGTTCGTGCTGACGCGCTGGTATCGCGACTCGGAAATGGTTGTGTGGCTCGCGTCGGGCGTCAGTCAGACGGCGCTGATCAAACCAGTCGCGCTCTTCTCCACGCCCATCATCATCGCCATTGTTTTTTTCGCGTTCGTCGTCTGGCCCTGGTCGAATTTGCAAAGCAAGCTGATCAAGGCACGGTTCCAGCAACGCGACGAAGTCTCGCTGCTCGCGCCTGGCCAGTTCCGCGAATCGCCAACCAGCCACCGCGTGTTTTTCGTCGAGAAGATGACGCCGGATCAGGGCCACGTGCAGAAGGTGTTCGTGACGAGCACGGAAGGCGGCAAGGTCAACGTGGTGGTATCGAAGAACGGCCATACCGAAACGCACGCCAATGGCGATCATTTCGTGGTACTGGAGAACGGCCGGCGCTACGACGGCATTCCGGGACAATCGAACTTCCGGATCATGGAATTCGAGCGCTACGGCGTGAAAATCCAAAGCCAGCAATTCGTGAACACGCCGACCCCGACCGGCATGTATACGCGCGAGCTGCTGGCCAATCCCACCCGTGACAACCTTGCCGAAATCGCGTGGCGCGCGGGTCTGCCGCTGATCGCGATCAACCTTATGCTGCTCGCCATTCCGCTCTCTTACCAGAACCCCCGACGCAGTCGCACAATCAATCTCGTGATGGCCATGCTGATCTATCTGACGTATTCCAACCTGCTGAACGTCGTGCAGTTATGGATCGAGCAAGGCCGGGGATCGTTTGTGGTCGGGCTGGTGGCGCTGCACATAATCGTCTCCGTCATGGTCGCATTCATCTTCTGGATGCGCATACGCAATCGCCCGCTCTTCAAGCTGCCGGCGTTCACCCGCTCGAAAGGGGCCTGACGCAATGCGCATTTACGAACGGTATTTCGCGCGTCAGATCTATCTCGCGTTTATCTTCATCCTGTTTGCGTTCTCGGGCCTGTTCTTCTTTCTTGACCTAATCAACGAACTGAACACGGTCGGGCACGGCAACTACAAGTTCGGGCTGGCCGTGCTGCGGGTGGCATTGCAGACGCCCTCGCGCTTCTACGAAATCATCCCGGTTGCCGCGCTGATCGCAGCCATCTACGTGTTCGCGCAAATGGCCGCCGCGTCCGAGTTCACCATTTTCCGCGTGTCCGGACTGTCCACCGGCAAGGCGCTGCGTTCGCTGTTCAAGATTGGCATACCGATGGTGCTGCTCACGTATGCGATCAGCGAAGTGGTCGGCCCCTACTCCGACCAGCTCTCGGAGAAAGTGCGGCTCGAAGCGCTGGGGGCGTCAGTGTCGATGAACTTCGAATCAGGCGTCTGGGTGAAAGACACGCTGACCGCGCGCGCGGACGGCGAACAGGTCGCACGCTTTGTGAACGTGGGCACGCTGAATCCGGATACGACCATTGCGGACGTCCGTATCTACGAATTCGATTCGCTGTTTCGGCTGACGAACGTGCGGATTGCCAAAAGCGGCGTTTTCCAGCCGCCGGGCCACTGGAAACTCACCGGCGTAACGGACACCGAACTCGTCGACGCACCGCCGCAAGCCGTGAATCCTGGCGACGCGCTCAACCCGGTGTATCGTGCGAAACAGATCACCCTGCCCGAGTATTCGCTACGCTCCGAACTCACGCCGCAGATCTTGTCGGTGCTGCTGGTGTCGCCGAACAAGATGTCGATGTTCAATCTGTTCGGCTACATCCAGCATTTGACGGAAAATCATCAGGACACGCAGCGTTATCAGATCGCGTTCTGGCGCAAGATCCTGTACCCGCTCGCGGTACTCGTGATGCTGGTGCTGTCACTGCCGTTTGCGTACCTGCATACGCGTGCTAGCGTGGTGGGCGTGAAGGTATTCGGCGGCATCATGATCGGCATGAGCTTCCAACTGATCAACACACTATTTTCTCACATTGGTACGCTGAACACCTGGCCCGCGCCATTGACGGTCGCAGCACCAGCGCTGGCATATCTGGTCATCGGCCTGATCGGGTTGCGGTGGGTGGACCGGCATTAGGGCATTATGGCTTCAAGACTGTGGAGAACGCCATGAACAGGCACGGTTTTGTCTTGTTCGGCCATGGTGCACGTGATCCGCGCTGGGCTGAGCCTTTCGAACGGCTCGCTACGAAACTGCGGGCACTGCGCCCTGAGCCGGTATCGCTCGCGTTTCTCGAACTGATGACGCCTGATTTGCCCACGGCTATCAAACAGCTGGCAGCCGACGGGTGCGATGCAATCACCATCGTGCCTGTGTTTTTCGGTCAGGGCGGCCACATACGGCGTGATCTGCCCGAATTGCTCGATCAATGCCGCGTGATGTTTCCGTCGCTGACTCTCCACTGTGCGACAGCCGTTGGTGAAGACGAGTTCGTGCTGAATGCGGTTGCGGAATATTGCGTTCGGCAGATTGGATAGGTTTTTCGTCCCCTCGCTAAACTAACGTGCTGATAAGTGCTCACGAAAGAAGACCGTTTTCCACGATGCCCCGCGAGTCATGGACTTTCGGGGCATTTTCTTGTCCGAAGAATTTTCTCGACGCTATTCGGACCCACGCTCCGACATGCCCAGCGTGGACTTTTCATCAATCAAACGTTTCTTATGCGGCAAAAAATAGTCATATCTTGTGAACGGGCGGTCAGAGAGCGACGCCAGATGGCGGCGCCGATCGGAAATGCGAAACGATCTTGTTCTGCAGGCC
>CALNPU010000023.1 GCA_940588625.1 uncultured Caballeronia sp. | reverse complement strand
CCCGAGGTTCGGGTTCGTATTGCTAAATACTGCCAGGTATTACATAAACATAGGTATTGTATTTTCGACACAGTAAGGGGGGGGTGCTCGCGGTGGCAGAACGGTGCCTGTAGCCCCGCGCGAGACTTTACGTCATCCGGCTCTTTGCGAGCGGCGGGTTGGCTGCGAAATAACGCTTGATGCCCTTCATGATCGCGTTCGCCATCTTGTCGCGATAAGCGTCGTCGTTCAGACGCTGCTCCTCTTCGGGGTTACTGATAAACGCGGTTTCCACCAGGATCGACGGAATGTCCGGCGCTTTCAACACCGCAAAACTGGCTTGCTCCACCGATCCCTTGTGCAACTTGTTGATATCGCCAATCTCGTTCAGCACGAAATTGCCATAGCGCATCGAGTCACGAATCTGCGCGGTTGTCGACATGTCGAACAACGCCCGGTTGACGCTCGCGTCCTGCGTCGTCACGTTGATCCCGCCGATGGAATCCGACGAGTTTTCCTTGTTCGCCATCCAGCGTGCAGCCGCGCTCGACGCACCGTGATCTGAGAGTGCGAACACGGACGAACCACGTGCCGAAGGCGTGGTGAACGCATCGGCGTGAATGGAAACGAACAGGTCCGCGCCCACGCGACACGCCTTTTGCACCCGCACGTTGAGCGGCACGAAGAAGTCGGCGTCGCGCGTCATCATGGCGCGCATGTTCTGCTGAGCGTCGATTTTGGCGCGCAGCTTCCTGGCGACATCAAGGGCAATGTGCTTCTCGTACGTTCCGCCACTGCCGATCGCACCTGGATCTTCTCCGCCATGGCCCGGGTCGATCGCGACGGTGAACAGGCGCGTCGTGCCGGACTTGTCGTTTTTCGGATTGGAGAAACCGTAGTCGTCGCTGGTGTTGCCGTCGGACGAGTTGCCCTGGTTCGCCAAGGCCGTGGGCAGCGCAGGCTTGACCGTAGGCCGGGGCTTCGGGAAAGCCGGAACCGGGGGGACTGGCGCACGCGACGACGGTGCGCGCGGCTGATCGGACTGCGCGTACTTCTGGAAAAACTCGTCCGTGTTGTCCGGCACGTTCGCTTTCGGCGGCGTGGCGGGCTCGCTCAGCGTAGCGGGCGGCGGAGCCTGGTTCGAGCTAGTTTGATCGATAGCTTGTTGCTTGTGCTCGGACTGGGCTAGCAAATCCATCAGTGGGTCGGGTGCAACGACCGGATACAAATCGAAGACCAGCCGGTACTTGTAGCTGCCGATCGGCGTCAGCGTGAACACTTGAGGTTTCACGGACCCCTTCAGGTCGAACACCATGCGCACCACGTGCGGCTGATATTGGCCGATGCGCACCGACTGGATCTGCGGGTCGTTCGGCGCGATCTTCGAGACAAGGTCCTTCAGTTCCTGATCGAGATCAAGTCCATTCAGGTCGACCACCAGCCGGTCCGGACCCTGCAGCAATTGCTGGCTGTTTTGCAGCGGCTGATCGGACTCGATCGTGACTCGGGTGTAATCGCGGGCCGGCCACACGCGCACACCGAGCACCGAGCTCGCGTACGCGAGCTTCGGTCCGAGCAGCGCTAGCGCGATGGTCGAAGCACTCGCGCGCAACACCTGGCGTCGCCGCCAGTTGTGCGAGGCCGTGGCGGTCGATTCGATCAAATGAAACGGCTTGATCAACAGCTTTCGAGACATGACTTTCCTGTTTCGCTAAACGCGCGCGCTGTCAGCACGCGGCCTTCGCCTTCCTGTTCCAGCGTGAATTCGAGATCCGGCACACCCAGCAGTCCACCAGCGTGTTGCGGCCATTCGACCAAGCAGATCGCGCCTGCATCGAAGTATTCGCGAAAGCCGGCATTGGCCCATTCGGCTGGATCGGCAAAGCGATAAAGATCGAAGTGATAGAGCTCGAGCGGACCCGTTTCCGTTGTAAGCGAATAGGGTTCGACAAGCGTGTAAGTGGGACTGCGCACGCGGCCTGCGTGATCGAGCGAGCGCAGCGTCGCGCGCACCAGCGTGGTTTTACCCGCACCCAGGTCACCGATCAACTGGACCTGCAAACCCGGAAAACGTTCGTTCGGGGTGCTCGAATTCTTGAGGCGGGCCTGCAGGATCGCCTGCGCGAAGCGGCCACCGAAGGCGAGCGTCGCGTCTTCGTCGGGCAGGTCGAAGCGGCGTTCGAGCAGCGCGGCGGAAGGGTTTGCAAACGATCGAGTGAGGCTGTCGGGCATTCTCGTAAATTGTCGTGATGAACCGTTTGCCGGAACACCCTGTGGAACGCGAGAGCGCGTCAGACGACGCCGTCGCGGATACGCGCCACTTCAGATTTGACGACGAAGCCGCGCTGGCTGAACTCGCGCTGCGCATCAAGGCGTGGGGGCGCGAGCTGGGGTTCGCTGCAGTCGGCGTCAGCGACGCCGACTTGACGGAAGCCCAAGAAGGCCTAGCTTCATGGCTCGAAGCAGGCTATCAGGCGAGATGGATTATATGGCCAAACATGCGATGAAACGCGCAAGGCCAGCCGAGCTTTGTGTGGGCAGCACACGACGTGTTATTATAGCTCGGATGGCCTACGCCGGCATCGACGCTCGCCGGCAAGGCCCGCAAAAAGTGCCGCAGCCGACGGTCAGGCAATCGACTGGCGCGCGGCGGAATGTGCTAGAGTGTAGCTGTGATCCCGCGGCGGCGGTGTTGGTCTAGCTCGCGGCCGCGACTACCACAAGGTCATGCGCAGTCGCTTACAGCAGTTGGCCGAGCATATAGAAGATATAGAAGCCGAGATTGGCACGTACGGGTACCACGTATTTACAGATTCCGCGCCCGTTCTCGAAGTTGCGCTTGCGCAGAAGGCGGGCACCGGCTGGCGCGGCAAACACACGCTTTTGCTGCAAAGCGATGCCGGGTCGCTGTTTTTTATCGGCGAGATCCTGGTGGATATTCCTCTGCCGCCGACGCAGACGTCAATCCGGATCAAGCGCCCGAACACAAGGGCGTGCATTGCGGAAGCTTTACGCGCTGCATCGACGTTTGCCTGACCAGGGCGATCATGGTACCGTATCGTGTGGATGCGCGCCGTTGCATTTCGTATCTCACCATCGAGAGTTGAAAGGCAGCATTCCTGAAGATTTGCGGCTGCTTATCGGCAACCGGGTTTATGGTTGCGACGATTGCCAGCTCGTATATCCGTGGAACAAGTTCGCGCCGGTCGCGGATTTCGATATGCGCCAGGGGCGTGATCGCGCGTCGCTTGTGATGCTGTTCGCCTAGAGCGCCCATGATTTCGATGAACGCATGCAAGGCAGCGCGATTCGCCGTATCGGACACGAGCGATGGTTGCGTAATATTGCGGTGGCGATGGGCAATGTGTTGCGCTTGCCGGTTTTGGGCGCCGACGAGTGCTCGGCAATACGCGATGCATTGAATGCTCGCGCCGCGGATGCTTCAGAGCTGGTCCGCGAACACGTCGAATGGGCGCTGCGCCAGGAAGCATCACCGCACGTGTGACTTAACGCATGACCTCAGGCTTACAAGAAAAATCAATGGAAGTGACCGAGGCAGAACGCGCGCCGGAACTCGTGTCGAGCAGCGCATTGATCGACCTTTTTTGCGACGCGCTCTGGCTCGAACATGGCCTCGCCAAGAACTCCCTGGAAGCGTACCGGCGCGATTTGCACTTGTTCGCCGAGTGGTTGTCGAAGACGCGCGGCGGCACCGTCGATACCGCCACCGAAGCCGACATGAATGCCTATCTCGCCGCCCGTCGCGCGGACAAAGCAACGTCCGCCAACCGCCGGTTATCGGTCTTCAGGCGTTACTACGCGTGGGCATTGCGAGAGCATCGCGCGCCCGGCGATCCTACGCTTAAGCTGCGTTCGGCCAAACAGCCGCCGCGCTTTCCCAAGACCTTGAACGAAGCCCAGGTCGAGGCGTTGCTGAACGCGCCCGATGTGGAAACCGCGCTTGGACTACGCGACCGGACCATGCTTGAGCTGATGTACGCGAGCGGCCTGCGCGTGACCGAACTGGTGACGTTGAAGACCGTGGAAGTAGGCTTGAACGAAGGCGTGGTGCGCGTGATAGGTAAGGGGTCGAAGGAGCGCCTTATTCCGTTCGGGGCGGTCGCACACGACTGGATCGAGCGCTATTTGCGTGAATCGCGGCCGGCGTTGCTTGGCGCCCGCACCGCCGATGCGCTGTTCGTGACCACGCGCGGCGAAGGCATGACACGCCAGCAGTTCTGGAACATCATCAAGCGCCACGCGCTTACCGCCGACGTGCGTGCGCCGCTCTCACCGCATACCTTGCGGCATGCGTTCGCCACGCACCTGCTGAATCACGGGGCCGATTTGCGCGTGGTGCAAATGCTGCTCGGCCATACGGATATTTCCACGACGCAGATCTACACCCAAGTCGCGCGTGAGCGGCTGAAGACGCTGCATCACGAGCACCATCCACGCGGCTGAAGATGCGGGCAGGTGCGAACTTAAAGCTCGTCCCTGAGCTTGTGTTTCAACACCTTCTCCGTCGATGCCGCCGGCAGTGCGGCCAGCACGCAGATTTCGGCAGGGCGCTTGTAAGGCGCAAGCCGGTCCGCACACCACTGGACGATATCGTCAGGCAGCGCATGCACCGACGGCAGCAATTCGACGAACGCAATCACTTCCTCGTTGCCCTCGACCGCCTACTCGATTACTGCCGATTGCAGCACATCGGGATGTGAGTTCAGCACGTTCTCGACTTCGGCCGGATACACGTTGAAGCCCGAACGGATGATCAGTTCCTTGCTGCGCGCGACGATATACAACGCACCGTCCGGCGCCTGACGCACAAGGTCGCCTGTTTTGAGCCAGCCATTTGCCGTAACCGTCGCCCGCGTCTGCACTTCATTACGGTAGTACCCGAGAGCATCACATTCGGCCCACGCACCCATAGTTCACCGACTTCACCCGTCGCCACATCCACGCCGTCCAGCGCGACGAATCGCAATTCGATACCGGGTATGGGGTCGCCCGCAGAGCAGTCGTCGCGCGGCGCGTCGAGCATGGTCTGCGATATGGTCGGACGGTTTTCCATCATGCCATATCCGTTGTGCAGCGGCACCTTGTACAAGCCTTCGACGCGCGCTTTCAGCGCGGCATCGAGCGGAGATCCGCCGGAATACGCGAAGCGCAACGCGGGTGCGCACCACGGCGTACCGCTGGTCTGCACCGGTTCGACGAGCTTTGCGTGCATGGCCGGCACGCCCTGGAAGATCGAAACGTTCTCTTCTGCCAACGCTCGCCGCACGGTGTCCGGGGCGAAGCGCGACGCGAGCCGGAGCGTTGCTCCTGCGTACAGGCTGCCGAGACAAACCGACGCCAGCCCGTAGATGTGCGTAATCGGCAGCACCGCGTACACCAGGTCCCGAAGCGTTACGCGCCGCAACGTGCTGGACATAGCCGCGATAAATAACATGTTGCGATGCAACAGCATCACGCCTTTCGGCGCGCCGGTCGTGCTAGTGGTGTAGATCAGCGCGGCACATTGACGGGCGGGATCGGTTTCAACAGGCTCGGACGATACGTTTTCATCGATGAAAAAACGCCACGGGCCCACGTTCGTTGCCGCTGCCGCCTCAGCGGCGTTCAACCAGCCCGACTCGCGGCATTCTTCGAGGCATCGGCGGCGGTGAACGCTACCACCCGCGGCTTCGCGTGAGCACGGATGGCATCAACTTCGCTTGCCGAAAGCCGCGCGTTGGTGAGCAAACACCATGCGTCGAGTTTCGCCACGGCGAACATCAGCACGACCTGCGCCACGCAATTCTCACTCACGATCATCACGCGATCACCGCCTTGCACGCCGGCTTGAGCGAGCTGGCGGGCGGTGTTGTTGATGGCCTCAATGAGTTCCGTCGCGTTCAGGCGCCGCTTGTCTTCGATCAATACAACGTGCTGCGGATCGCGGGTAGCGAGGCGTGCGGGAATATCGGAATACGTGTGGGCAATGCGGTGAGCAGAGCGGCGATCTATGTCCATTTCAAATCTCCGTGCCGCGCATGAGTCCGCGCGCGATGATTACTTGTTGAATTTGCGACGTGCCTTCGTAAAGCCTGAAGAGCCGCACGTCGCGATAAAAATGTTCGATGCCGTACTCCGAGATATACCCTACGCCACCGTGCACCTGCACCGCGCGGTCGGCCACGCGGCCGCAGATCTCGGTGGCGAAATATTTGGCGCATGAGGCTTCTATGGACACGTCACGGCCCTCGTCCCGTCGTCGTGCGGCATCGAGCACCATGCATTCGGTCGCATAGATCTCGGTCTTGCTGTCGGCGAGCATGGCCTGCACGAGCTGGAATTCAACAATCGGCTGGCCGAACTGCTTGCGTTCCATCGCGTAGGCGAGGGCGTCGCGCAGCATGCGTTTGGCCGCTCCAATAGCGATGGCCGCAATGTGCAAGTGCCTTTTATCGAGCACTTTCATAGCCGTCTTGAACCCGACGCCTTCTACGCCGCCAATCAGTTGCGCGGCCGGAATGCGACAGTTCTCGAAGATCACGTCGCAGGTATGCGCGCCGCGCTGGCCCATTTTCTTGTCGGGTTTGCCAAGCGACAACCCGGGTGACTCGCGCACAATAAATGCCGAAATGCCGCTTGCGCCTTTGGCGTCGCTCGTGCGCGCCATCACGGTAAAGATGCCGGCTTCCGGTGCGTTGGTGATGAAGCGCTTCGTGCCGTTCAGCACGTAGTGGTCGCCGTCCTTGCGCGCCGTGATTTTCAGCGATGCCGCGTCCGAACCCGCGTCCGGCTCGGTCAGGCAGAACGAGCCGATCAGATCGCCGGAGGCAAGCTTTGGCAGATAGTGTTGCTTCTGCTCCTCGCTGCCGTCGAGCAGAATGCCAATCGATCCGATGCCGTTGTTCGTGCCTATCACGGACCTGAATGCCGGCGATGTCTGGCCGAGTTCGAACGCCACGCCTACTTCCTCTTCCATTGTCAGGCCGAGGCCGCCGTAAGCCGCCGGAATGGTCAGCCCGAACGGCCGATCTCGCGCATGGCAGCGAGCACATCGGCGGGAATCTGGTCGGTTTCGTCGACTTCCGCTTCTCGCGGCACGAGCATTTCGCGTACAAAGCGGCGAATGGCGTCTTCAAGCAACGTCTGGGTTTCCGAATCACGAATCACGTTGAATCCCCTTACTCCGGTCCCATGCAAGATGGTTACTGGGTCATACACGCTGAATGAGCATTTGCGAATGATCGTGCCACAGTAAATCGCCGTACACAATTGGCCGTTCGACCGATGGTGGCCGTGCTTTCGCGCCGCTACAATGCCGTCATGTCCAAGGTAAAACACCAAGGTAAAACACATTTCCGAGACCCCGGCGACGCAGTTTTTGCGTCGGCACAAGGTCGCTTTTGGCGAGCATCCTTATGAGTATGTCGAGCATGGTGGCACGGAAGAATCGGCGCGCCGGCTTGGTGTGGACGAACATTGCGTGGTCAAGACGCTCGTGATGGAGGACGAACAGGTGAAGCCGCTGATCGTGCTCATGCAGGGCGACAAAACGGTCTCGACCAAGAATCTCGCCCGGCAGATTAGCGCGAAGCGCGTTGAGCCGTGCAAGCCGGAAGTGGCCAACCGGCATTCTTGTTTCCTGATCGGCGGCACATCGCCATTTGGCACGAGGAAGGCAATGCCGGTGTACGTGGAGTCGAGCATTCTGGACCTCGACACAATCTATCTGAACGGCGGGCGGCGCGGGTATCTGGTGAGCATCGCTCCACCGGTCCTGACCGACCTGCTGAAGGCTACGCCCGTGAGTTGCGCGAGCGTCGATTAAAATGCGCGTCCTGAAGTCTTGCACCTGCTTCTATTTCTGTTCCCGAAGATAAGAAGATAAGAAGAAGTCAATGAACAGTGTGATTGTCGCTGTGGTGGCTTACCTGATCGGCTCGATCTCGTTTGCAGTGGTTGTCAGTTCGGTCATGGGTCTTGCCGACCCGCGTTCGTACGGTTCCGGCAACCCGGGCGCGACGAACGTGCTGCGTACGGGCAACAAGCTGGCAGCTATCCTGACGCTGCTCGGCGATGCGTTCAAAGGCTGGCTGCCCGTGTGGTTCGTCGTGCATTTCGGCGCGCGGTTCGAGCTTGATTTCACGGCTGTCGCGCTGGCCGCCATCGCGGTGTTTCTCGGGCATCTGTTCCCGATATTCTTCAAGTTTCAGGGCGGCAAGGGCGTAGCGACGGCAGCGGGCGTGCTGCTCGCCATCAACCCGGTGCTGGGGCTGGCCACCTTGCTGACGTGGGTGATCATTGCGTTTTTCTTCCGATATTCGTCGCTGGCGGCGCTGGTGTCGGCGGTGTTCGCGCCGTTCTTCGATGTCTTTCTTTTCGGCCCCAGCCGCATCTCGGTGGCCGTTGCAGCGATGAGCGCGCTGCTGATCTGGCGGCATCGCGTCAATATCAAGAAGCTGCTGGATGGCAAGGAAAGCCGGATCGGGGAGAAGAAGCGAGCGGCTGAAGCGGTTGAATAAATCGCTGTAAAACCGTGTGCAGCGAAAGCAAGAAAGCCGCCATGAAGGCGGCTTTCTTGTTCATTGCGATGCTTGAATAAATGCAAGTCGGTCAGCGCAAGCCGATCACGCTCAATCACGGAAATTATTAAAATCCAGCGGCGTATCCGTCACGTCCTTCTTCAGCAACGCAATGGCGCTTTGCAGGTCGTCGCGCTTCGTGCCGTTGATGCGTACTGAGTCGCCCTGAATGCTGGCCTGGACCTTGATTTTGCTGTCCTTGATTATCCTGACGATTTTCTTCGCCAGATCGCCGGTTACACCCTTCTTGATCTCGATGACCTGCTTCAACTTGTCGCCGCCAATCTTCTCGATCTTGCCGTAATCGAGAAAACGCACGTCCACATTGCGTTTCGCGAGCTTCGACAACACCACGTCCTTGACCTGACCAAGCTTGAAATCGTCGTCGGCAAAAAGCGTCAATTCACGATCCTTTTGCTCGACGCGCGCGTCCGAACCCTTGAAGTCGAAGCGCGTGGCAATTTCCTTGTTCGATTGTTCGATGGCGTTTTTCACCTCGATCATGTTTGCTTCGCTGACGACGTCAAAGGATGGCATCTGCATTCCCCTTCGTTGAGGCGAGGCGTGGTGTAAGGTTCGCACGCACTCGCTATAATCGTAGACATACGTCATTCTACCGATGCTGTCCCGGTTTGCCCAAGGCCACCCCCCGATCCTGACCAGCGCTTGCTCAATGTCCGAGTTCCAACTTTTCTCCGATTACCCGCTGCTCGCGCATAACACATTCGGTTTCGACGTCCGCGCCAAGCATGCTGTTCGGCTGACGGAAGAAGCGCAGATCCCGGCGCTTGCTCGCAACGCCCGGCTAAATGGCATGCGGCAACTGGTGCTCGGCGGTGGCAGCAACGTCGTGCTGACGCGCAATTTCGATGGCGTTGCGTTGCTTGTGGAACTGCGCGGCCGTCGCGTAATTCACAAAGATCACGACGCCGTTTTAGTAGAAGCCGGCGCGGGGGAGAACTGGCACGAATTCGTCGCGTGGGCCTTGTCGCAAGGCTTGCTCGGGCTCGAAAACCTTGCGCTGATTCCCGGCACGGTGGGCGCGGCGCCGATCCAGAACATAGGCGCCTACGGGCTGGAAATGGGCGAGCGCTTCGAGCGTTTGCGGGCGATTGAATTATCGACGGGAGAAACGCGGGAATTTGATCGCGATGCGTGTGCGTTCGGTTACCGCGACAGTTTTTTCAAGCAGGAAGGACGTGGGCGTTTTGTGATCGTATCGGTGACTTTTCGTCTGCCGAAAGCGTGGACGCCACGAGCGGATTACGCGGATATCGCGCGCGTGCTCGAGACCAGCGGCGCGAACAATCCACAGGCTATCTTCGATGCTGTCGTCGCCGTGCGTCAGGCCAAATTACCCGATTGGCGGGTACTCGGGAATGCCGGCAGTTTTTTCAAGAACCCGGTGGTAAGCGCAGCCGCATTCAATGCGTTGAAGGCGCTTGAGCCTGAACTGGTGTCGTATCGGCAGCAGGACGGGCAGTTCAAATTGGCCGCCGGCTGGCTGATCGACCGATGCGGCTGGAAAGGCCGTGCAATCGGAGCCGCCGCCGTGCACGACCGGCAGGCGCTGGTTCTGGTGAACCGCGGCGGTGCGTCGGGCGCACAAATCCTCGAACTCGCCGATGCAATCAAACGCGACGTGCACGCGCGTTTCGCGGTCGAGCTTGAAGCGGAGCCGGTGTGTCTTTAATTAAAGCTGCGCGGGACGCGGCCGAAATAACCATAACCAGAAATTGCTCCGCCAACAAAAAACCCGCCGCAGGCGGGTTTTTCATTTCAACTTCAACAAAACCGGGCTAACTTAACCACCACGCTTGCGACGTGCATTCTCGGCAATCCGCATCCGCAGGGCGTTCAGCTTGATGAACCCGCCAGCGTCGGCTTGATCGTACGCGCCACCGTCGTCATCGAACGTTGCGATGTTCTTGTCGAACAGAGTTTCCTTCGAATCACGCGCAACCACCGTCACGCTGCCCTTGTAAAGCTTCACGCGCGTCCAGCCGTTGACCTTGTCCTGCGTGTGGTCGATCAGCACTTGCAGCGCGCGCCACTCCGGGCTCCACCAGTAGCCGTTGTAAATCAACGCGGCGTAACGTGGCATCAGATCGTCCTTCAGGTGCGCCACTTCGCGATCCAGTGTGATCGACTCAATCCCGCGATGTGCCTTGAGCATGATCGTGCCGCCCGGCGTTTCATAACAACCGCGCGATTTCATGCCGACATAGCGGTTCTCGACCAGATCCAGCCGGCCAATGCCGTGCTTGCCGCCAATCGCGTTCAATGCCGTCAGCATTTCCGCTGGCGACAAACGCTTGCCGTTCAGCGCAACCGGATCGCCCTTCTCGTATTCGATATCCAGATATTCCGGCTGATCCGGCGCGTCTTCGGGAGCAACCGTCCAGCGCCACATATCGGCTTCGGCTTCGGCCTTCGGATCTTCCAGGTGACGCCCTTCGAACGAAATATGCAGCAGGTTCGCGTCCATGGAGTAGGGCGCGCCGCCTTGCTTGTGCTTCATTTCTATCAGAATGCCGGTCTTTTCCGCGTAAGCCAGCAGCTTTTCACGCGACAAGAGATCCCATTCACGCCACGGTGCGATCACCTTGATACCCGGCTCGAGCGAGTAATACCCCAACTCGAAACGCACCTGGTCGTTGCCCTTGCCGGTCGCACCATGCGACACGGATTGCGCACCAACCGCACGGGCGATCTCGATCTGGCGTTTTGCGATCAGCGGACGCGCGATCGACGTGCCGAGCAGGTACTCGCCTTCATAAATGGTGTTGGCGCGGAACATCGGGAACACGAAGTCGCGGACAAATTCCTCACGCAGATCTTCGATAAAGATGTTGTCCTGCTTGATGCCGAGTTGCAGCGCTTTCTTGCGCGCCGGTTCGAGTTCTTCGCCCTGACCGATGTCAGCGGTGAACGTCACGACTTCGGCGTCGTAGTTGTCCTGCAACCACTTCAGGATGACGGAGGTATCGAGGCCGCCTGAGTAGGCGAGCACGACTTTTTTGATATCGCTCATGGTGAACTCGTATGGCTGGAAAACGGTGTACGCCGGGCTTTTAGCGCGCGGAAAACTGCTATTTTGCCATCAAATGGCGGCCGTTCTGCATTTGGGGGGCGACGCGGCGTTTCGATGGAAACGCCGCACGCTTAGCTAAACGCTGCACCGCTCAATCAAGCCGCTCAATGATTGAGTTTGCCGAGCAGCAGGTATTCCATCAATGCCTTCTGGACGTGCAGCTTGTTTTCGGCTTCGTCCCAGACGACGCTCTGCGGACCGTCGATCACGTCTGCGCTCACTTCCTCGCCGCGATGCGCCGGCAGGCAGTGCATGAAGAGGGCGTCCGGATGAGCGCGCGCCATCATGTCCGAGTCGACGCACCAGTCAGCGAAGGCCTTCTTGCGCACTTCGTTCTCGGCTTCGAAGCCCATGCTGGTCCAGACGTCCGTGGTGACGAGGTCGGCACCGGTGCAGGCGTCGTTCGGATCGGCGAATTCTTCGTAGAACGGCGCGCTGTCGGGAGAAACCAGCGAATGGTCGAGTGTGTAGCCGGGCGGCGTGGACAGGCGCAATTTGAAGCCGAGGATTTGTGCGGCTTCGATCCACGTGTACAGCATGTTGTTCGCGTCGCCCACCCAGGCCACGGTTTTCTCCGTGATCGGTCCGCGCAGTTCGTAGCAGGTGAAGACGTCGGCCAGCACCTGGCACGGGTGATATTCGTTCGTCAGACCGTTGATCACGGGCACGCGGGAATTCTCGGCGAAGCGCTGGATGATGTGCTGGCCGAACGTTCGGATCATGATGATGTCCACCATGCGCGACACCACTTGCGCCGCGTCCTCGATCGGTTCGCCGCGGCCGAATTGGGTGTCGCGCGTGCTGAGGAACACGGCGTGGCCGCCAAGCTGGAAGATACCAGCTTCGAACGAGAGCCGCGTACGCGTTGAATTCTTCTCGAAGATCATCGCCAGCGTGCGGTCGTGCAGCGGATGGTAGGTCTCGTAGCTCTTGAACTTGCGCTTGAGAATACGGGCGCGTTCGAGCACGTAGTCATAGTCGTCGAGAGAGAAATCCTTGAACTGCAGATAATGGCGAATTTTTTTTTCGGTCATGAAAAATGCGTACGGCGGCTTCAGCCGGCAAATTCGCCGGACGGCGCCGCCGTCATGGTGGTATCGAATTTCAGCATAAAGGAATTTCCGGCGTTTGACGAGGTCGCCAAATAGCCGATGCGCGCCGCCATACGCCGTCTGAAGCGGTTTAGAGGCTTTGTGTGCAGTGCGGAAAAGGCCTCTGCTGTATAATCTCCGAGGTTTCTCCTGCAGTCCTAACGCTTTTCGACTGCTTACGAAGCAGATCCATTCACGGGCTTAAGTGGACTCAACCCACAGATTTAGCGCAGTGCTGCGCGGTCAGAGCAGGGAGTCAGAGCATTTTGCGGCCACGCGAGTTCGTCTCGCATGCACTTGCGTGCTTGCCTGGCAGTCGTGTACGGGAGTGTCGTCATGAGTTGATTGCCGTCCCCAAGGCGACTCGAGCGACGTCGTAGTCCGGTCAATGAGTAGTCGATGAGAGCGGGTGGATGCAGGTCGAAGAAAGAGGCTGGGTCTTACCGACCGCGATGCTGCCGGACGAGGCGGAATTCAGCGCCGGAGGTTGTAGCCGGTGACTTTCCGGTTCACCTTGCTAACCATGCATGCGCGTTCGCCGGCGTTCTCCGCCGGTCGTCAAACAGATATTCCTACATGGCCGAAACAATTCCAACCGAATACTTCATCCAGGGCATTACGTCGAACGGCAAGACTTTTCGGCCAAGCGACTGGTCGGAACGGCTTTGCGGCGTGATGTCCGGGTTCGGCCCGGGCAAGCGCGGTCCGAATGCCCGGCTGCAGTATTCCATCTATGTGCGCCTGGCCTTGCTCGGCAACGTGAAGACGGTGATCCTCGATTCCCGCTTGCGCGACATTGAGCCTATGGCTTTCGATTTCGTGATGAACTTCGCCAAAGACAATGACCTGCTTGTGACGGAGGCGTGCGAATTGCCGCCGCATCACGCCACGCAGCAACAACATGGCTGACCACGCGGCTAACTGGTCGGGATGGGCTTTTGAGAAGGCCTCTTTTCGAAGCACACGACAAAAAAACCCGCCATTAGCGGGTTTTTTTGTTGCTGTCTTTTGTTGCCGTTTGCTGTTTTAAGCGTCAGGACAAATCGGAACAAAAGCAAAGCAGCAGCCTATCACACACCAGTCAAACTAAAGGCACGCAAAGGGCTGTAACCAAAATCCTTAAGCAGCAGGTGCTTGCAGACCTTTGATAGCAGCCGACAGACGGCTCTTATGGCGAGCAGCCTTGTTCTTGTGGACGATGCGCTTGTCCGCAATGATGTCGATGGTCTTGACCGACGTCTTGTAGATTTCTGCAGCCTTGGCTTGGTCGCCGGCGTTGATCGCCTTGCGAACAGCCTTGATGGCGGTGCGGAATTTCGAGCGCAGCGCCGAGTTGTGCGAGTTTGCCTTGGCGCCTTGACGGGCGCGCTTGCGGGCTTGTGCGGTATTTGCCATGACGGTTCCTTATCCTTTTCCAGCTATGTGTTTCAGCGCTTCCCGTTCTGCTTCTGGATGGAATCCAACTCGATGCTGGCCCTACTCCACACAAGATAAAACGAGGTCAATCCGATGCGCTGTTTATGATCAAACCCTCGGGATCGATTACCCGAAAGCGCAAAAACGTCGAAAGAAGATGTGAAGCCACACCGTGCTTGCAGGCGCTTTTACAAATACTACCACAAGTAACTTTACAACTTGCGTAAAATGGCAGATTCAGGAGCTTTTAAACTTTTGATTATAGCAACGAGATCATGGGGCTGGCAGATCATGGGGCTGGCAAGTGCAGCCGGTTTTTGCCAGGTGTCGCAGGCAATCGACACCGGCGAACCGTAACCGGTATCGGCAGGTGTCGGCAGGTATTGGCAAGTTACCCGCAGCTACATGCACGCGACCGAAGTTGCAAATTCTAACGAATCGCCAATTTGTTGCAACGTCTTGTGTTCATAATGCGGCCCGTATAATAAGCGCCCCATGAATCTATTCCGAGCCCTACTGACGGTCAGTGGCTTCACGCTGCTTTCCCGCGTGACCGGCCTGGTCCGCGAAACGCTGATCGCGCGAGCCTTCGGCGCCAGTCAATTCACCGACGCGTTCTACGTCGCTTTCCGCATACCGAACCTGTTGCGGCGCTTGTCCGCTGAAGGAGCGTTCTCGCAGGCGTTCGTGCCTATCCTCGCCGAGTTCAAGAACACGGAAAGCCACGACGCCACCAAGGCCCTCGTCGACGCCATGTCGACCGTGCTCGCCTGGGCGCTTGCAGTGGTGTCACTGGTAGGCGTGGCGGGTGCATCCTGGGTCGTGTTTGCCATCGCTTCGGGACTGGAGCACGACGGTCACGCGTTCGGCCTCGCGGTGACCATGACCCAGATCATGTTCCCGTACATCATCTTCATCTCGCTGACATCGCTGGCGTCCGGGGTGCTCAACACCTACCGGCAGTTCTCCCTGCCCGCGTTCGCGCCCGTGCTGCTCAACGTGTCGTTCATCGGGGCCACCGTCTTCCTCGCGCCGCATCTGAAAGTGCCAGTCTACGCGCTCGCTTATGCGGTGATCGTCGGCGGGGTCCTGCAGTTTCTCGTGCAGTTGCCCGGCCTCAAGAAAATCGACATGATCCCGCGCATCGGCCTGAATTTCTTTCGGGCGTTGCGGCATCCGGGCGCCAAGCGCGTGCTGATCAAGATGGTCCCCATGACGTTCGGCGTGTCGGTCGCCCAACTGAGCCTGATCATCAATACGAACATTGCGTCGCGGCTCGGTCCGGGCGCTGTGTCGTGGATCAATTACTCGGATCGCCTGATGGAGTTCCCCACCGCGCTGCTCGGCGCGGCGCTGGGCACCATCCTGTTGCCAAACCTCTCAAAGGCGCACGTGGACGCCGATCCGGTCGAATATTCGGCGCTGCTCGACTGGGGTCTGCGCATCACGTTCCTGATGGCGGCGCCAAGCGGATGCGCGCTGTTTTTCTTCGCCGAACCGCTGACAGCCACGCTGTTCCACTACGGTAAATTCGATGCGCATTCCGTCGTCATGGTCGACCGGGCGTTGTCGGCGTACGGCGTCGGGCTGGTCGGACTGATCCTGATCAAGATCCTCACGCCCGGTTTTTACGCGAAGCAGGACATCAAGACGCCGGTGATCATCGGCATCATCGTGTTGATCGTCATTCAGATCAGCAACCTGATTTTCGTGCCGATCTTCGCGCATGCCGGATTGACACTGTCGATCGGCTTGGGCACCTGCGTGAATGCAACGTTGCTGTTTATCGGCTTGAGGAAGCGCGGGATTTATCGACCCTCGCCGGGATGGATGCGCTTCTTCGTACAACTGCTCGGCGCGTGCCTTGTGCTCGCGGGCCTGATGCATTGGGTGGCCGGCAATTTCGACTGGATCGGCATGCGCGCCTTACCGCTGGAGCGAATTGTGCTTCTCGGTGCAAACCTGGTCGTATTCGGTGCGCTATATTTCGGTATGCTCTCCGCGATGGGTTTTAAATACGCGTATTACGCGTATTTCAGAAGGCGAACTCTGTGATGACGACGACGCGCATCCTCGACTATTTCACCTCGCTAGTGGCGGAGGACGACCGTCTGCCGCTCACCGAGGCGGCGTTGTCGGCTCGCCCAGGACGCGTATCCGGATCTCGATTTGCAGGGTGTGCTGGCTGAGGACGAGCTCGTTTTGCGCGTGCGCCGCCGTATGCCCGAGGACGCCGACATCAAGCAAAAAATCGGTGTGCTGAATCGTTTTTTCTTCCGCGAACTGGGTTTCACCAGCAATCTCAACGACTATTACGATCTCGATAACAGCCACCTGAACATGGTGCTGAAGCGGCGTCGCGGGATTCCGATTTCGCTGGCCGTCGTGTATCTGGAGATGAGCGAGCAACTGGGTATTCCGGTGCGTGGTGTGTCGTTCCCGGCGCACTTCCTGCTACGCGTAACCACCCCCGACGGCGACGTGATGCTCGATCCGACTACCGGCCAATCACTGTCCGAATCGGCCATGGTCGAGATGCTCGAGCCGTATGTGCAGTCCATTGGCAGCGCGCTGCGGATCTTGCTGCAACCGGCAACGCGGCGGGAAATCATCGGACGAATGCTGCGTAACCTGAAGAGCATTTATCTGCAGACCGAACGCTGGCAGCGGCTGCTTGCCGTGCAGCGACGGCTGGTGATCCTGATGCCGGGAAGTATTGGAGAAGTGCGTGATCGCGGCTTCGCATACGCGCGCCTGGATTACTTGCGCCCGGCAATGGAAGACCTGCGCCGATACCTCAATGACCGGCCAGATGCCGAAGACGCAACCGTCGTGGAGACGGAGTTGCATGAGTTGCGTCAGCGTACGCAACACAACGGCGAGTGGGTTGTTTCCGGCTTACTAAAACCTCATTAAAAAAACGGCGGCCCATCATTGCGATGGCCGCCGTTTTTCTTGGTGCATGACCCATGAGCGGCCGCTACCAGCCCCGCCGAGCCGACAATTTACTTCGGCTGCATCCGGATCGCGCCGTCCAGGCGAATCACTTCTCCGTTCACTTCTCCGTTGAGCATGGGGTTGTCGAAGATCTGCTTGACCAGCATGGAATACTCGCTCGGTTTGCCAAGACGCGAGGGGGAACGGCACCATCGCGCCGAGCGCGTCCTGCACTTCCTGCGGCATGCCGAGCAGTATCGGTGTTTCGAAGATGCTCGGAGCAATCGTCATCACACGAATGCCGTTGCGCGACAGGTCACGCGTGATCGGCAAAGTCATGCCCACCACGCCGCCTTTCGATGCTGCGTAAGCCGCCTGGCCGATCTGGCCATCGTAAGCCGCCACCGACGCCGTGCTCACGATCACGCCCTGCTCGCCCGCAGCATTCGGTTCGTTCTTCGACATGGCAGCCGCCGCCAGCCGGATCAATGTTAAACGTGCCGATCAGGTTCACGCCGATAGTGTTGGCGAACAGATCGAGCACATGCGGGCCATCCTTGCCCACCGTCTTCGCGGTCGGCGCGATTCCCGCGCAGTTGACCAGTCCGCGCAAGCTGCCGAGTTGCGTCGCGGCTTCCACGGCGCGCTGGCCGTCTTCCTCGCGGCTCACGTCGCATTTCACGAACACACCGCCGAGTTCCTTCGCCAGCTTCTCGCCGCCGGCTTCGTTCATGTCGGCTAGTATGACCTTGCCGCCGTGGTTGCGGATAAGCTGCGCGGTCGCCGCGCCGAGGCCCGATGCGCCGCCGGTGACGAGAAAAACGTTGTCCTGGATGTCCATGCTGCGTGCTCCTTGATGAGGGTTATACGTAATCGTGTTTCGTCCCGAGGATCGCTCAGAACGATCAGGTCAATGCATCGAATACGCGCGTGCGGATTTCATCGACGGTGCCAAGACCCGAGATCCGCCGATACTCCGGCGCCTTCAGTCCGTTGTTGTCGCCATGTTTCGACCACGTGTTGTAGTATTCGATCAACGGCTTGGTCTGCGCGACATACACGTCAAGCCGTTTCTTCACGGTCTCTTCATTATCGTCATCGCGCTGGATCAGCGGCTCGCCGGTGATGTCGTCCTTACCTTCCTGCTTCGGCGGGTTGAACTTGATGTGATACGTACGGCCCGAGGCCGCATGCGAGCGCCGCCCGCTCATGCGCACGATGATGTCCTCGAACGGCACGTCGATCTCAAGCACATAGTCGATAGCAACACCAGCTTGCTTCATGGCGTCGGCTTGGGGGAGCGTGCGCGGGAAACCGTCGAAGAGATAGCCGTTCGCGCAGTCCGGTTCCTGCAGGCATTCTTTCACGAGGTTGATGATGAGCGTGTCCGGCACGAGTTCACCGGCGTCCATGAAGCGCTTGGCTTCCACGCCAAGCGGCGAGCCCGCTTTCACGGCGGCGCGCAGCATGTCGCCCGTCGAGATCTGCGGGATGCCGAACTTTTCCTTGATGAAGGTGGCCTGAGTGCCTTTGCCGGCGCCGGGGGCGCCCAACAGGATCAAACGCATGGTGACAGCTCCGAATCGAATAGAAACCGCTGCGCTGCGAGGCTTATTCTTGCATCTGGTCGCGGTGGCACATTGCCCGGTTGAAGCCGCAAACGAGACGCGACGAGCCGAATTCAGGAGACGGCGCGGCACCAGTCGACACGGGCGTTCAGGAGCGTTGGTGCTGACCGGAAAGCTCGCGCTACTGATCGATTATGCCACGCATCGTCACAATGGCGACTCGAATCCGCGGCTGGAAAGCCCGGAAAGTCGCTTGCAGCGTGGGGGAACGAGAGTTGATCGGAAGGGGGCCGCGCTAGGAAGCGGTGAAAACCGTGTGATATCCCGGCAGGCGAACCGGCCGGGCTGCGATGGAAACTGTGGGGAAAAAGCGGCGACCGGACGCAGATCACCGCGACGCGAAATGCGTCGACCGGGCGCTTCCTGCCCCGTTAAACCGACGCGCCGAACAGCGCGCGGACGCGGGCCAGATCGGTGGGGGTATCGATACCCGGCGGCGCGTCGTTCGTTTTCAGCACTGTGATGCGCTCGCCGTGCCAGAGCGCGCGCAGTTGCTCGAGCGCCTCGGCTTCTTCGATCAGCGCTACAGACAGCGTGGGATAAGTCCGCAAGAACTTCGTGCGATACGCATACAGGCCTATGTGGCGAAGCACATTGGCGGAAACGGACGGACGTGCACCGAGGGCGGCGACATCAGGCCAGTCCTTCTGCCACGCGTCACGCGACCACGGAATTGGCGCGCGCGAAAAATACAGCGCGACGCTCTTCGAATCCAGCACGACTTTCACCACGTTCGGGTTGAAGACATCGACCGGATCATGGATGGGATGCGCGGCGGTCGCGATCACGCACGACGGATTCGCCGCAAGATGCACCGCCACGTTGCGCACGAGCGCCGGGTCGATCAAGGGCTCGTCGCCCTGCACGTTGACCACGATGGTGTCATCGCTCCAGCCGAAATGCGTTGCCACTTCGGCGAGCCGGTCCGTGCCGTTCGGATGATCGACGCGGGTAAGCAGCGCCTCGAAACCATGTTCCCTCGCGACTTCGACCACGCGCGGCGAATCGGTCGCAATCACCACCTGCAGCGCGCCCGACAGACGAGCGCGTTCGGCGACGCGCACAACCATCGGCTTGCCGCCGATATCCGCCAGCGGTTTGTCCGGCAGGCGTGTGGACGCGAGCCGTGCGGGCACGACGGCGATGAAGGGCGGCGCGCCCGGAACGTGCGCGTTCATAAAACCTCAATTCCCGTCGGCAGGTTTCAACGGTTCGACGAGCGTGCCTTCCACAGTCTGGCGGGCTTCGTCCGGCAGTATGATGGGAATGCCGTCGCGGATGGGGTAAGCGAGTTTGTCGACGTTGCAGATGAGTTCTTGCGCCGCGCGGTCATACGTGAGCTGGGTCTTGCAAATAGGACAGACAAGGATTTCAAGCAGGCGTGCGTCCACGGAGTTTCTCCACAACTAATGCGATGAGGCGGGGGCTAAGCACGGCTTCGACTGGAACCACCCAGATGCGCGCGTCACGCCAGGCCCCGAATTTTACTGCATCCTTCTCGGTGATCAGGATCGAATCGGCGTCGATGCCGGAGAACGGATTGTCGCGATAATCGTAGTGGTCCGGGAACGCGCGCGTGGCCGGCACGAGTCCGGCGGCACGCAGCGACGTGAAGAACCGTTCCGGCGAGCCGATACCCGCTGCCGCCGCGATCCGTTCGCCCTTGAAGGCGCTGAGCGGACGGCGCACGGCGGGGTCGTCGAGGAGCCAGGCGTCGCCGGTGGCCAGGTCCAGCGAAAACGTGTTCGGCCACGGCGGCAACGCGCGGTCATAGGGGCTGTTGATCAGCGTGGCGTCGCGGTGCCGCGACATCGATTCACGCAGCGGTCCCGCCGGCAGCAGGAAACCGTTGCTGCCCAGACGGTCGTCGAAAACCACGAGTTCGAACACCCGTGCGAGGCGATAGTGTTGCAGGCCGTCGTCGCTCACGATTACATCCACCGACGGATTAGCCTTCAGCAACGCCTGCGCCGCCGCGACGCGATCAGGCGACACCATCACCGGCGCGTGTGTGCGGCGGGCGATTAGCAGGGGTTCATCGCCGACATCCGAGGGCTCGGGCGTCACCCGTGTGGCTTCGTGGATCTTTGCGCCGTAACCGCGCGAGACGACGCCCGGCTGAAAGCCGGTGGCGCGCAGTGCTTCGACGAGGGCGATGACCGTGGGCGTCTTGCCGGTGCCGCCCACGGTCACGTTGCCGACTACTACAACCGGCACGCCCACGTTCACCTGCTTGATCCAGCCGAGCGCGAAGAACGCGCGGCGAATGGCCGCGATCAGGCCGAACACGCAAGCGAACGGAGTCAGCGACCACGCGACCCAGCCGCGCTTGCGCCACTCGCGGGCGAGGAAATTTTCGATCGGCGGCTTGAAGTCAGACATGGTGCGCCTTTTGGTCAGGAGCGAACAATGCACGCGCTTGGGACAACAGCAACGCAGGGTGGTGTAGCGGCGAAGGGAAGGGCAATGTTCGTGTAACGGCCGGCACCTTTGCATCGGGGCGGATCTCCAGAATGGGCGAATGGTAAGCAGAGGGTAAGCGGCCGCTGGACGACGCAGGGCAATTGTCGCGCCGGCCCTTGAACCCGGCACTCTAGCGCGGCGTTGCCGCAGGCGCCAGTCGAAGGACAAATCGGACCGCGCCGTCCGAAAACGGTTAGATAAACGGGTAGATTCGATGCTCCATTTTGCACACAAAGCGCCTGTGGATAACTCTGTGAACAACTTGGGCCACTGCGGCCTGAAATCGGTTTCAGGAAAGACTCGCATCGGTCTTTTCAATATTTTGAGACGCAAAACATAATAAAAACAATGATTTGGAGGATGTGCATCAGGATTTCATGAGTGTTTCCGTTGGTTTCCGGTAACTTGTGCTTTGTGGAAACTTGCTACACTTCGGACGCCGATTGGTCTATCGTCCATGCCTTGTTCATTGGCCGTGCGGCGTTGTCCGGATACCCCTTTGTTTGGCTTCAGGCCAGCGTATTTTCAAGCTTGTTTTTCACCTCAATTGACCACCTTTTTCTTCGATGAGCTCCGATCCTTTCGCTTCATCCGGTTTATCCGGCGGCGCCGATGCCGTTATCTCCGTTTCGGCGCTCAACCGGGTGATCGGGTCGATGCTCGAACGCTCCTTCCCGCTGGTCTGGGTATCGGGTGAAGTATCGAATTTTACGAAAGCGGCGAGCGGTCACTGGTACTTTTCGATCAAGGACGCGCAGGCGCAGATGCGCTGCGTGATGTTCCGCGGCCGGGCACAGTACGCCGAGTTCACGCCGCGAGAGGGGGACCGGATCGAGGTCCGCGGGCTGGTCACCATATACGAACCGCGCGGCGAGTTGCAACTCGGCGTGGAAGCGGTGCGCCGGACGGGCCAAGGACGGTTATACGAAGCCTTCCTGAAGCTGAAGGCGAAGCTCGAAGCCGAAGGCCTGTTCGCTGCTGAGCGCAAGCGTGCGTTGCCGCAGCATCCGCGCGCAATCGGCATTGCGACATCGTTGCAGGCGGCGGCGCTGCGTGACGTGCTGACCACGCTCTCGCGGCGCGCGCCGCACGTGCCGGTGATCGTGTATCCGGCGCCGGTGCAGGGCACGGGCGTGGCTGCGAAGCTCGCTGCAATGGTCGATGAGGCCAGCGCGCGCCGCGAGGTCGATGTGTTGATCGTGTGTCGCGGAGGCGGTTCGATCGAAGATCTGTGGGCGTTCAACGAGGAAGTGCTTGCTCGCGCGATAGCCGAAAGTGCGATGCTGGTTGTCAGCGGCGTGGGTCACGAGACGGATTTCACCATCGCCGATTTCGCCGCCGATGTCCGCGCGCCCACGCCGACCGCCGCCGCCGAACTTGTCAGTCCGCAGCGTGCGTTGCTGCTGCGCGATCTCGATCACCGGCATGCGACGCTGGCGCGCAGCTTTGGCCGGATGATGGAACAGCACGCGCAGCAACTCGACTGGCTCGCGCGCCGGCTGGTCAGCCCGGCCGAGCGGCTGGAACGTCAGCGCACGCACTTGCGGCAACTGGCGGTGCGGCTGGCGTCGGCCGGCGCGCGTCCGGTCCGCGACGCCCGCGCGCGTTTTGCGCTCGTGCAAATGCGCTGGCAACGCTGGCGTCCGGATCTTGCCGCCGAGCGGGAACATCTGATGCGTCTTGCACAACGTCTGAGTGTTTCGCAAGGGCGCCGGCATGAACGGGCAGAGGCCCGGGTGTCGGAGTTATCGGCGAGGTTGCAGGTGTTGAGCCCGCAACGCACGCTCGAGCGCGGCTACGCGGCTTTGATCGATACGCAATCTGGACGTGCCGTGCGCGCGCCGAACGCGTTGAAGCCAAAACGACCGTTGACCGTGCATCTGGCGGAAGGATCGGCGGATATCTTACCGGCCGATATCCAGCGCCGGCTCTCCGATAAATTCTGACGCCGGCGGCGGTGTGCGGCTGTTACATTCATTTCATCCGGTACATTCATACAATGCGCACAAGTAATTTTTACAAGACTCGCACGGGTACTTGAAAGCCCGTATTTTTGACGGCTTAGAAGGAACGTTCGAGCATTTTTTACGCTGCTGTTAAAGCTTCGTAATCGATACTGGTCACAAAGAACCGCAATTTGCGGGATTATCCCAACTCGCCTATAATCAAGATCTACATTGCATCCTCACGTCCCCCCCCCCCACATAGAATAGAAGGAAGCTCGCACCATGGAACATACCCTCCCGCCGTTGCCGTTCGACAAGAACGCGCTCGTTCCGAATATGTCGGAAGAAACGCTTGAGTATCACTATGGCAAGCATCATCAAACCTATGTGACGAACCTGAACAAGCTGATTCCGGGTACCGAATTCGAAAACCTGTCGCTCGAAGAGATCGTCAAGAAGGCGCCGGGTGACGTGTTCAACAACGCAGCCCAGGTCTGGAACCACACGTTCTTCTGGAACAGCCTGTCGCCCAAGGGTGGCGGTGCTCCGAGCGGCGCGCTCGGCGACGCAATCAATGCAAAGTACGGCTCCTTCGACAAGTTCAAGGAAGAGTTCGCGAAGGTCGCAACCGGCACGTTCGGTTCGGGCTGGACGTGGCTCGTGAAGAAGACGGATGGTTCGCTCGACATCGTGTCAACGAGCAATGCCGCGACCCCGCTGACTACCGACGCGAAGGCGCTGCTGACCATCGACGTATGGGAACACGCGTATTACATCGATTATCGCAATGTGCGTCTGAAGTTCATTGAAGCGTTCTGGAACATTGCGAACTGGGACTTTGCGTCGAAGAACTTCGACGCTTGAGGTTTCCTGGTTGGTGACGGTGAAGTGCATATCCGGCTGGGCGATAGAGCGTTAAATGCTTGAGGTTGGCTGGTGCCATCGCCCGGATTTGCCGGATCGGCCTTTGCCATGTTTCACCAGTTCAAAAAGACGGCCCGCCAGGCTTTTGCCCGGCGGGCCGTTGTCATTTTCAAGTCCGGCCAATCAGCGTTTAAAGGCGGTTGTAAAAAACTGAATCATGTCATCGCGCGCCTGCTCACGCGCTTCGGGGTCTGGACGAACATGAATGATTCCGCCCTGACGCCGGTTGGCGCCGGGATCGTTGAATTCGTGGGGACCGTCGAACACATCGAATTCATGCGTCGCACCCGGAAAAGCACGCACCGATACATGCGCCGCGTCTGCCGGTGCAAGTTCATGAACCAGGGCTTAGCAGGCGGCCTGTCCTCCGTCGTAGTCATCCGCAGTGCCGGCGAAGATCCGGATGGGTGCATCGACGAAGTTCGCCAGGTCAGCGCCCGGCACGTGGTTGAAGAACCAGCAAACGGGGTAGAACACAACCGCCGCTTGCATGTGCGCGTCAGGGGACCCAGTAGCGCGTCGCTATGACGGTGGGTCATCTGAGCAGGGTTTCTACGCCGCCCATGGAATTGCCCATGAGGCCGATCTGCGATGCGTCGATTTCCGGGCGTGTAACCAGCAGACGATAAGCGCTGGCGATATCGGGCAGATTGTCGCCGAGCGCTTTGGGCCGGCTGGAAGCGCCGCCAGGTAACCCGCGGCCGCCCCATTGATCGATTGAGTGTGGCGATGCCTGCACGGTTGAGCGCGGCCGCGTAATACACTACACCCCGCGATAACTGAAACTGAGGCCGGACATTCCGTGCATCAGGATGACGGCGGGCAACTTGCCGGGCATGCCGACCGGGACTTGCAGGCGAGCGCCGATCATGATCGTCCTGCCATTCCAGTCGACCGGGTAGGCGAGGTAATTGACGCGAAGCGGCGGTGTTTCTTCCCAGACCTTAGGCGTCGAGGTGCACCCGAGCAGCAGTATCGCCACGATGAAAGCGCTCAACATACGTGTCATGCCGGCCTCCCCGGATCAGGCGGGCGGGTGCGGTCATTAGCTTCGCCCGACTATCATCATAGGACGTGAATACGGGGGGTGCCGCTTCACGAGAGACATCTGTCTGGAGCGAGCTAAGTGAGTTGATTGCAATCGGCTTTCGGTCTTCGCATAGATGCGCCGCGGCCAATCGAAGGCCATTGACCGATGTTCGGTCTTCTCCCCCACTCGCGCCTCGCCGCAAGCGTTTCACGGCGCGATGTGTCGTCCCGTCGCAAACCGCTCGCGACGTGCGAGGCGAACGCCGACCATGAGCATCATCGAAATCTCCTCCCTACGGATAAGAACGATCATCATGCTCATCAGCATTCTTCAGAACACACCGCACTGGGTCTGGTGGCTGCTCGCGACCGTGATTTCCCTCGGCGTCTCGCAAACGCAACCATGGCACAAGACGCTGCGCGCCGCGACGGCAATTCCCATCGTGATAGCCGCACTCTCTTTTTATGGCGTTGTGTCACTCTTCGCGGCGCAGTCCATCGCGCTGGTTGCGTGGGCGGCAGTGCTCGTGGTTCTCAGGATGTCGCATGCCGCCGGTGTCGGCAGCAAGGTCCGCTGGCTTGCGAGCAGCGCCTGCTTGTGCCCGAAAGCTGGGTTCCGCTCATGCTGATCCTAGGCCTGTTCATCATCAAGTTCGGCGCCAACGTCGTGCTGGCGATGCATCCCCATCTACAGGCTGTTCGCGGTATCGGTGAGTTTGGCGTACGGCGCTTTTAGCGGCATCTTCCTCGCACGCGGCTTTGCGATGTGGCGCATCGCCCGGCAGGCCCAGTCGTCCAGCATGGCTTATTGAGCGACTCAAGCGTGCCGTATGCTCCTATGCCGGCTATTCGCACAACGCACGAACCGGCAATCGCGACATCGCCGGGAGCGCAGACGAACTGCCGTGCCGCCATGGGCTAGCGCATCCGATCACCCGCTAGAACCCGCTACGCGTAGAATCCGCGCAATGGGTCGATCTGCAACGTGATCTGGCGGCGTGCGCAGTGTGTCCGCGATCCTCGGATACGTGTTCAAGCCTCCCGGCTGCGCGCCAAGCGGCGAAAGCAATACCACTGCCGAGCTGCGGGCGCGGACCACCGAACAACCAGACGGCGCAAGCCGAGCCTGAATCACCGCACACCACCAACGCCTACTGAATGCGTCACGCTCATTACACCCTGCACTGGCTATGGCGCGAACTGCGGATCTTTATCGCGATATCGGTGGCGACCACTGTGTTCTTCTACGTGATGAATCGCGATTCATTTGCCGCCAACCTGATTTATTCGCTTTGCAGCACGCTGTTAATCCAGGGGTTGATCGAGATAAGCTCCTATGGCCTGGCCTCGCTGATTCGCAAGCGTTCCCCCGATAACCTGGAGGTCCAGCGAAACCTGGCCCGGCTGGGGATTGATGGCTCCGTGGGTCGTTGTGTCGGGTGTAGCGGGTTACGTCGCCGCGCATATGCTCGGCGATCTGCTGGCCGGCGTGCAGCACGCACCGGTCACGCTCATGGACAATCCCCGGGCAGTGTTGCTGAGCATGACCGGCGTGTTTGTGTTGTCGCTGGGCATCACGTATTTCTTTTATGCCCGAGGCCGCATGGCCGCGATGGAAACGCACACCGAGGCCGCGCTGCGAAGCGCCGCCGAGAGCAAGCTCAAGCTGCTGGAGTCGCAGCTTGAACCGCACATGTTGTTCAACACGCTGGCCAACCTGCGAGTGCTGATTGCGCAAGACCCGCCGCGTGCCCAGGCTATGCTCGACCGTCTGATTGCGTTTCTGCGCGCGACGCTTGACGCTTCGCGCTCGGGATTGGGATCACATTCGTTGTCCGCTGAGTTTGCGCGTATTGGCGACTATCTCGAGTTGATGCAGACCCGCATAGGAAACCGCCTGAGCAGGCGGCTTGATTTGCCCGATGACCTCGCGGGGTTGTCGGTGCTGCCGCTGCTGCTGCAACTTCTGGTCGAAAACGCCATCAAGCATGGATTTGAACCCACGGTTGCAGGCGGCTGGATCAGGGTGAGCGCACAGCGTGAAGGCGGCACGCTCGTGCTCAGCGTCCGCGATACGGGGGCGAGTATCAATCAGTATCGGCGGTACGGGTCTTGGTGCTTTGCCGCCCGGCGGCAGCCGTTTCGGGATCCAGCAGGTTCGTGAACGGCTTGCCGCGCTGTACGGTAAAATCGCGTCGCTTGAACTCGTTGCCGCAAGCGACGACGAAGGCGGTACCCTGGCTATCGTGCGCCTTCCTGTATCTTGATTCCAAGCGCTGAGTTGATTCCGACTACCGACCATTCTGTGCCCATCATAAAAGCTACCGTACCGATTGCTGAAGACGAAGCTTTGCTGGCGGCAGACCTGCAGGCCCAGTTATGTCGGACCTGCATTGCGTCGCGAGTGTGGCCGACGGTGAGGCCGCGGTCGAGCAAAGCCTCGCGCTGCAACTCGACGTGCTTCTCCTCGACATTCGTATGCCCGGTATGACGGGGCTGGAGGTCGCGCAGGCGTTTGCCGAAGACTGGCCAGATCTCGCCAAACCGTTTCCGTTGCTGGTGTTTGTGACCGCCTACGATCAATACGCGCTGCATGCATTCGAACACGCGGCGGTCGACTGTGCTGAAGCCCGTGCAGCCCGATCGCCGGAAAAAACCTGCGCGCGTCTGCAAGCCGCGTTACGGCAGAGGACGCAATCGCAGGCGGCTGATCCGTCGTTGGAAGCTGCCATTCATACGTTGCGCGAACTATTGCATGCCGACGCCGCAGGACCGCAGGCCAAACCGCCGACCGTAAGCCCGCTGCGGCTGATCCAGGCGAGTGTCGGCAATACCATCACCATGGTGCCCATAGCGGACGTGCTGTACTTCGAGGCTGCCGACAAATACGTACACGTACGGATGGTCACGGCTGAACGCGAGCATCTGATCAGGATCTCGCTGCGTGAACTGCAATTGCAACTTGATCCGGAGTGTTTCTGGCAGGTTCACCGCAGCACGATCGTACGGTGTGGCATCGCCACTACGTTACGCGATGACAGCGGAAAACTCACGCTGACGCTGCGTGGCCACACCGATAAGTTGAGCGTGAGCCGTCGTCTTTACGCCGACAGGTTCAAGGGCCTTTAGCGAAGCTTAGCCAAGCGGGAAAGGCTACTTCGATAAGTATTGACCACCCTTTGGCGGCGGAATCACCGGTGCGTCCAGGTCATGTTTCACGCGCGAGAAAAAATCGTCGTAGGTTTCCTTCGTCAGAACGATCTTGGTTTTGGAGTCACTGCCGCTGTCCCAGACGGTGTTGTCGAAACGAACGCGTACGAGAACGCCCGGGCCCGTGTAGGGGGACCACGGTGACAAATGCCGTCGTGTTCTGATGGTCCGGTTTTGCCGGCAAGAAGCCAACGCGGGTCTTCAATACCCTGCGCAAAACTTCGCGCCACGTTGGAACGAGTACTTCACTGTGGGAGCCCTGGACCAGGCCCGTGTCGTTTTCTATGGTCAGCGTCCATAGCAGTTCGCAGTCAACGCGCTTTCGACGGCGCGCAGTGCCTGCACCACGGACACATTCGGGAACCCGCGATCACGGATCGCAACGAATGTGCTTTGCTCGGCGGCGGTAAAATCCATGGTCGTCTGACGCGAACTGTGTATTTGACAGCGGTTCCTCCCGAACCCGTGACGCGCTCATTCGGATCGGGGGTATTGCAAGTCGCGAGTGACAGCAGCAGCGAAGCGAGCACGCCGCTTATCGTGCAGCGTGCGCTTGTTCGAAGACGACGCGAACAGCGGGTTTCGATGCGATATGTCATGCAGGAGGCGAACTATTCGCTGTTGAAGAGCTGTTAAGGGCAAGCGCTATCCTAGTTAGCCCGGAGCGGTTTCCTCAACTGAAAGATTTTGCTGGAACTGCAAGAAATACTTGGATTTGAGGGATCTCATGCGCCGTTTACCGCCGCTGAATGCTCTGCGCAGTTTCGAAGCCGCCGGGCCGTCTGAAGAGAGTCTTGCCAAAGCCGCCGATGAGCTTTGCGTAACGCACAGCGTCATTACCCAGCAGATCCGCGTGCTGGAGGATTATCTCGGCCAGAAACTCTTCGAACGCAATGGCCGCGCGCTTGAAACCGTGAGCCGTGCGATCCTGGTCAACACGTCGGCGTTGT
The DNA here is from genome assembly GCA_940588625.1 of uncultured Caballeronia sp. GTDB lineage: Bacteria > Pseudomonadota > Gammaproteobacteria > Burkholderiales > Burkholderiaceae > Caballeronia. The sequence goes on along the minus strand of CALNPU010000023.1, from coordinate 3,938 downwards.
TTGCGCATGGCTGGCTGATCCCACGCCTGGCGGATTTTCATGCGCAGCATGCGGGTATCGATGTGCAGATCGTGACCTCGCCGGACATGGGCGTGGGTGGGTTCGACGAATCGCACGATGCGATCATCCGGCGCAATCATCCCGACCTGCGGCGTTCCGGTTTCGTGTCGCGGCGCCTGGTCGCGAATCGAGCGGTGCCGGTGTGCTCGCCGGACCTGCGTGACCGATTGGGACTGCGTATCCCCGCCGATCTGGCCCGTGCACGCCTGCTTCACTATTCGGGCCTCCCTGATGCGTGGCAGTGGTGGTTCCATAACCGCAGGCGTAACCGATCAGCGAGATCGCTGGGCGGGGCCTTACTTCGAACAGTTTTTCTTGCTGGTGCAGGCCGCAACGGGTCTGGGCATTGCGCTAGCGTCGCATGTGCCGTGGTGAGCGCGGATATAGAGAGGCTCGTTGCGCTCTTTCCCGAGGTCCGAGGTCGAGCTGGAAGGGCCGCCGTTTCATTGCCTGTATCGGGATGCGCCGGATGATGGGGAACTCACCGTCTTTCTCGACTGGCTGTTCGCCGCGCCATGACGAGCACGAACAACGCGGCCAGTCGAACCTGGGTCGCCTAACCTCGCACCCGACGAAATTCGCCCAGCCACTCCGTCAACACCGCCACTGCTTCGGGCGTCACCGCGTTGTATAGCGAAGCCCGCAGGCCGCCTATCGACCGGTGTCCTTCCAGGCCATGCAACCCGTCGCGACGGGCGTCATTGATGAGCTGCGCTTCCGTGGCTGCATCGGGTAGACGGAAAGCGACGTTCATGGTCGAGCGGCAAGCGCGCTCGCCATGCACGCGATAGAAATCCGGCTCGGCATCGAGCGCACGATACAGCTGGGCCGATTTCGCGCGGTTGATCGCCGCCATGTTTTCCACGCCGCCTATTTCGTCGCGCAGCCAGCGCGTCACGAGCATCAATACATAGCAATAGCATAGATGGCGACCAGCGGCGTGTTGTACACCGAACTCGCTGAATATGGGTTCGATAATCAAGCAGGGTCGGCAACGCATGCGTGGCCCGTTGAGCGAGCGAATTCATCGCGCAGGATCACCACGGTGACACCGGTCGGTCCGAGGTTCTTCTGCGCGTGCGCATAGATCATTGCGTAACGGTCGATATCGAGCGGCGCAGCCAGGCAGATTGCGACACATGTCGCAGACCAGTGGCACCTCATGCAGCCATGGAATGTCCGCAAATTCCAGCCCTTCGCCTGTCTCGTTGGACACGTAATGCAGGTAGGCTGCGTCCGGTGCCAGATGCAGTTCGTCCGGCGCAGGCAAACGGCGATACCCCTCTGCGCTGCCGTCCCACACTACGCTTGTCGTCCCTCCCTTCGTGCCGCGCTTCGACCGGCGCCTTGGCGCGTAAGCCGACACGATGTACTCGGCATGCTTGCCGCTGCCGCGCAGGAAGTTCATCGGCAGCATGGAGAACTGCAGGCTGCTGCCGCCCTGCATGAACAACACATGGTAGTTGCCGGGGATATCGAGCAAAACACGCAGGTTGCGCTAGGCTTCATCGAGGACGCCGCGGAACCAGTCGGATCGATGGCTCATTCCCAGCACCGACAAACCCGTCTCGGGCAACGCATCGATTGCAATGCTCGTTTCGCGCAGCACCGAGGCCAGTAACGCGCCCGGTCCGCCGGAGAAGTTCATGGTCTTGTTCATTCAGCCCGCCGTCCGGTGCGCCAGCATGGGCGCGTTGGCTTCGAACACGAACACACCTGACCGTCAGGCAGAAGCGTGAAGTCGATGCCGCCGTAGTCCAGATCGAGCCGCTGGCCAATAGCCGTAATGGCGTTCATTACGTGCTCGCCGAGGGCCGCACTCGGGTCTTGCAGGAAGAGCAGTTCCTCGGCGAGTTTCCAGGCGTGGCTTTCCATATCGGCGGAAAAATAATGCGCGATCCAGTGTGGCGAGATCACGAGATGATAAGGAAGCGGCTGACGGTCGACGTAGATCACGCGGTACTTGCGGTAGAAGCCGTCGGCGGCCTGGCAATCGCGAAATGCTGTGAGGTACTGGGCGCCTGATTGCGTCGATAACCGGCTTTCAAGTGCTTCGATGCTGTCGCACAGAACCAAGCCGTCGCCACCGTGAGCAGTAACAGGCCGGGCCAGCAGCGAAAACGTAACGGCGTGATCGGCGAGCAGCGAAGCGAGTGCCCCAATGCTCTGTCCTTCGCTTGGTCCTTCATACCTCACGCACGGTGCGGTATGCACGTCATCAAGGCCGTCGAGCAGCGCAGGCAGCTTATGCCACGAAGTCCGGGCGATTGCATCGTTTGGATTGAGCAACGGGCGTGAACACTGCCCCTCAAAACGCGCGAGTCTGCCCCCAAGCGGCGCTGCAATATCCGGATCGCCGATCACGTTGAACACGAAATCGAAGGAGGGGAGCTGCGCGTCTTCGTCGTCGGCAGCGTAGTCAATTGCGTACTTGATACGACGGTTCCTGAAGCCCGGCAACAATGCCTCGAACGGCACGTTACCCGGGCACAGGATCAGGACGGAGCGAGTCCAGCCCGCCGTCTCTTCGACAAAAACGCGCTGAATTCCATAAGCGCGCTCGCGATAAACCTCGGCAAGCGCAGTGTTTCCCTCACCGGCATGAATGGCGGCCAGGTTCTGGCACGCAACGGCGACGTTCAGATCGAGCGTCAGCACGAGCTCGTACCAGCGCGCAGCGGCTGCGTGGTCACCCTTCATGAAATAGTCGCACAGGTCGTTCGTGCGGACGTCCGGCGAACCGGTGGCGTATACGCATCGTCGAGGGTATGGGCTGCGATCAGATGGGCCAGCGCGCCAAGTTCATCGCCGGCGTGGCGGCATGCATCGGCGAGCGTACGGTGAACCAACGGATCGGGCGATGTGATCGCGCTCAAACGATCAACCGGCGCAGACGGATGCTTGGGGGTGTCGTTGGATTCTCGGGGCATCATGGCCTGGCCATGCGCATCGGAACGCTTCATGAATGCGAGTTTCGCAGCATAGCGGCCTTGCCCGACATTCCGGTTACAGGCACGCATGCCACCATTACGAAAATTTACGCGCCGGTCGAACGTGCCCGGTCACGGCTGCGCCGCCTTGACGATGATCTGCACATCCGTGTCCCGTTCGATCCGTTTCAACACCGGCCGCATGGCGGTGATGTCAGCAGGCGTGCAAACCTGCTTGCCGAAGTTTGCCTTCAGATGACGCTCCGCCTGAATCAGGTTCGTCGCGGGGTCGAAGACATAGCGTGACGAATAATCGAAAAACGCGTTCGTGAAACTGGCATCGGTCGGGACACCGGTGACTTGAACGGTCTTCGGCAATTCGATTTGCGCGACTTCATCGAATGCGCCTCCCGTGCACATGAACGGCTGGGTCCGCACGTGCTCGGCGAGCAGGTTCCCAACCTGCATGGCGATCCCGCCCGACAGGCTCGTCAGCGCTGGGAGGGCGGTCGTTCCGGTGGGCCACACGACATTGTCCAGGGTGCCGTTGATCCGTGGTGGTCAGCGGGCCGTTGCTTGCGTTCAGGTCGTTGGCGCTCAGCGTCGCCACACCGCGCAGGCCGGTCGCCCGAAGGCGGGCATCGGCGATCTGCTTGCGGCGTTCGACGGTCGCGTGCAGCAGGTTCGCACGCTCAGGACCCGTGCTCAATCCGGCGTCTTCCACCTGGTCGGCGAACGAGACCGAGCCGTCGGGCGCCACCTCGATCTGCAGGCGCGCCGCGCGTGACAGCGGTTGGGTAGCGGGCGTTCGTGACAGCGTGCCGTCGTTGACCAGCAGCGTTGGACGGTCCATGTCCGCGCTCGTTCCAGGGGTTGTGTCAAGAAACGGTTTTTTTAAAGCGGCTAGAATTTCTCCTCCGATAGCGGAGGAGGAGCGATATGAAGCGG